>DAOWAQ010000196.1 GCA_030634505.1 Calditrichia bacterium | reverse complement strand
GGCGCCAATATCCGTTTCTGCGGATAACATAATTTCTTCACCGGAAACGTTCAATTGATATGATTCACTCTCTCTTAAAATTAATTTTCCTTCTCTCTCAAATTGTATTTTCATTGAAACTGTGTCTGATAAATCAGCATCGGTAATGTAATATTGCGAAAAGAATGAGCCGGTTCTTCCGGAAAGTCTTGCCAAAAACCGTGAAGCATATTTATTAAAACGGATTCCCGCATTTTTATTAGTTGATAAAGTAAAATCATTTTCGAGTCTGAATTTTTCACCTGTTTCAGTAATTTTTAAAGGCCAGGGCATTAAATTTAATTTCTTTTCTTTTGATTCTGCAAAACCTACAGTAGTAATAATAAAAGTTGCTAAAATAATAATAAAGCAACGGTTAAGAATTTTCATTGCATATTCCTTTGTTTTATTGAATGTTGTTTTCAGGTTTTACATTCTGCTATTAGTTTTAAGGTTCTTTCTTTTATTTTTTTTGTAAAAGAATCACCTTCTTTTAGTTTATGTTCAGCAATATCAAGAATATTGTAAAATAAATCCCAGGCTTTTCTTTCCTGCTGATATCTCTCTTTTAAAAAATTTGGATTTTCAGTTATTTGATTGATTAATTTTGACAGACGCTTACTACCACTCTTTAAAAATTCTAATCCTTCATTTTGTTGAATCGTTTCAATACTGTCAAAAAATGCTGCCGTCCGTAAGGTGTAACGTAAATATAACACTGTTAATGGAATATATGAAATAAAACAACCGGTGAATGGATCAACTTGATCTTTAATTTTATCGAATCCAAATGGAAGAGCCTTGGCATAATAAGAATACAATAGAATCCTGGTATAATCTCCTATAAGTTTTGCTATTTCGGCAGCTTCTAATACCTCACCCACAAACTCCTTTTTATCATGTCGCATGATCAAACCTGGCTTATGTAGACAACGCATATATGGTTGTTCGCCGAATAGTACCGAGAGTGAATATGCCTGATCCTCAGCACGACCTATGAATGTGGGTGTAAAAGGCCTATACTTTCGCAGTGCATCAACCAAAATTCCACTCATGCCGCCCAATACATGTATGCGGCTATTTGCTGAATTTTGTTGATTAATTTGATTTGTTGTTTTTAATGGTATCATCTCGGCTTCAGTGGATAATGCCTGTGGTAATTGGCTGTAAAAGATTATTTGGTCAGGATTTAGTTTGTCGCTTTGCGGAAAACGGACATCCGGATAGAATATTGATTTATCAATATCAGCTTCATCGACAACTGCACCAGCGATCATTCCAAATTGCACCTTATTGCCCTGAGAATCGGTTCCCAAAGCACCCCACAAAGGTGTTCTAAAATGTTCAAATACAGAAGCACCGGTTTCCTCAAACAATTCCTTCTGTGGAAAAACCTGGTCCAAATCAATCTTAAAGGTAGATCGTATATTTGAATCTACAAACACGTGCCAAAAAGCAGAAATAGCTTTCAAAAAACTGAAATGCCTGCCGTAATCTCCATCAACACCTATTATTTCTTTTAACAACTCCAAATCTGAATCTTTGATATCCATGTATTTTTTAGCTAAAGGATATAAAACATCATTTATTAATTTGGCTGTATTTTCTTCGGTAAATAAATAGACATTGAGATGTTTAATTTTTTCTGTTTTGCTAAATTCGTCATGCAAATACGCTTTGGCGATTTTATGCAGACCGGAATGTGTAACCGAGACAGAAAGAACACAATTTAAGGTTGTATCTTTTTCTGCGTTTCCATGACTGATTTCGTGCTCCAGCATTTTTGATAAGTTGGAAAGACCATAAATCACCTCATTTTTGGATTTCTCAATCCCAATTGGAATTGGATGATCATACCAATATAGTTGGTCCTCCTTTAAGACCTCATTCAATTCAGATTTTAAAGAATTATTAATGCTTAAATTATCAACTACCATTGAATCTAGTGGTACGGTCAGTAAAATATTGGATGTAAACAGTATTTCAGCCGCAGGATCTGATATAGGTGATGAATTTAAATGAGTAATGCTAACTTTTCTTTTCTCCCGAAGTTCCTTTATTTTTTGTGGCCTACTTTCGGGATTCAGCAATGATTTACCTTCAGGAAAAAATACGTCCCACACTTTGTCGATGAAATTGTGATAATTATCCAGTTCTGTATTTTTTACTAATTCCGAATATAAGTTATTAATCTTTTTATTAAATGTTATATCATTTTTAATTGTTTTATTCACTTCCGTATTGATGAGCTGAAGTCCATTAAGATAAAATTCTATTAAATCCGACCATTCTTCTTTATTTTGCAGGTCTTTAAGATATTTTTGTGCAGCTGTAAAATGGGAATGCTGTTTTCCGGCAAGCAAAATTAAAAAAGCAGCATTTAAAGTTTTAGCTATAGATACTTTATCATTTTGATCAGGCGTAAATTGGTTAAGAATATCGTAAATTGGAATTTGTGCTTCTTTCTCTTCTCCAAAAAACATACGACTAATAATTTCTTCGAATTTGTGCATTATGTTAACTCCCCTATATTCGCTTTAGTTGTTAACCTCTATACAATTATAGATATTGTGGGATCAAATCGTTTTAACTTTCTTTGGCATTGGCATCAGATTCAGAGACGTTTTTTGCTTGCTTGATCAATTATCGAAGAAACAAAAATCAATAAACCAAGACCTAATTGAAGAAATACGATTCCATTCATTTAAAATGATTTACGTGATAATTATATATTGATTAGGTTTGAATAATATATCAAAACTATTCAAAGAATAAAAAATATTTTTTATATAATTTTATTAAGGAATGAATATTGAGAAATAATGATGACTAATTGGAATGTTTAACTAGTAGTACAACTCCAAGAACAATTAATATTAGTGGTAATAAAGGAATAATAATTGTGAAGGGAACCAGCAATAGTGTAAACAATCCGGTGAATATACCCAAAGGAATGATTAAAACAATCGACAAAATTAATAATATTAAAAAAAATGCAATTTTAATTGGAATGCTTAAAATATATAATCCGGCTGAAAACAGTTTAATTAAAATTACAATGCCTAAGCCAATAAAAAGAATTGAAAATATTTCCATCCTGCTTTTTCCCATTATGTAAATGTCATTTCGACTGAAAGGAGAAATCTCTTTTTTGATGTAGAAATAGATTCCTCACTATGTTCGGAATGACATTTGTTATTTACAATTATTAGTTATTACGGAAATATTTTTCTAAAGATGCATTAAAATAAAAAACCCCGGCAATTTGCCGGGGCTTATTAAAATTACTTCATGCTTTCATAGCGTTTTGCGACTTCATTCCAATTTACCACATGCCACCAGTTATCAACATATTCCGGACGGCGGTTCTGATATTTTAAGTAATAAGCATGTTCCCAAACATCCAATCCCATGACCGGTTTTAATCCTTCGGATATCGGATTATCTTGATTAGCAGTAGATGTTACTTTCAAACTACCGTTGTCTAAAACCAACCATGCCCAACCGCTACCAAAACGAGTTGCTGCCGCATTGGCAAACTCTTCTTTGAATTTGTCAAAACTTCCAAAGGTGTTGTCAATAGAAGAACCTAAATCGCCTGATGGCGCTCCACCTGCATTAGATCCCATAATTTCCCAGAACATAGTGTGGTTGAAATGACCACCACCGTTATTTCTAACCGCAGTTCTAATGGATTCCGGTAAAGAATTTAGTGATTTTAAAATTTCTTCAATACTTTTGTTTGCAAACTCTGAATGGCCTTCTAACGCGGCGTTTAATTTACTTACATAAGCGCCATGATGTTTTTGGTGATGAATTTCCATTGTTTGTGCATCGATGTAAGGCTCCAGCGCTGAATAGTCATATTTCAGATCGGGTAGTACGTGTGACATTTGTTTCTCCTTTAATTTTTTATTTTTTAATTACTGCATTCGATGTCTAATAATTAATTTTGATACGATTTTATTCCAGAGATTTAAAAAAAATAATTATTATCAATAATAGCTTCTTCGCTGATTTGTAGCTATTTATAATAATTGGTCTTTGAAATATTGAATTTTGTTTGTACTTTTTTATAGCATAATAAAACAAACTGTTAATATTTTTATATAGGGGTTAAGATATGAATAAACACGAAAAAATAAATTATGTTGAATTTCCGGCAAGAAATATAGAAGCAGCCAAAACATTTTTCACTAAAGTTTTCGGTTGGTCATTTGTGGACTATGGTCCTGAATATACTTCCTTCTCCAATGCGGGTATTGATGGCGGCTTTTTCAAATCCGATCTAAAAGTCTCTACTGACAACGGCAGTGCCCTAATAGTTTTTTACAGTAAGGGCTTAGAGAAAACCCAGTCTAAGATCGAAACAGCCGGTGGTTCGATTATCAAGCCAATATTTTCTTTTCCCGGTGGCAGGCGTTTTCATTTTGGGGATCCGAATGGAAATGAATTTGCTGTCTGGACTGATGTAAAGAATTCATAAAATTATTTTCTAAATTTGTTGCAATATCTAGAGATAAAATGGAAGTAT
>DAOWAQ010000350.1 GCA_030634505.1 Calditrichia bacterium | reverse complement strand
GATTGCTTTTATTTAACTAAAAAAGGAATGATGCTCTGTGATGAAATACTTCCGGCATTTATTAAAAATTAAATATTATATCGTTTCCATATTTTTAGTGATGCAATTCAATGTTTTTAGTCAAAGTGAATCCCAGCAATTTCGACTTGCCAACTCTCTGGAAAAAAACCAGGAGTATGAAGCTGCTTTAAAAATATATAAAAACCTTGAAAACAATATTAAAATTAAAAATGCTGCAATTCAGGGAATTCAAAATTGCCTTAAAGGCATGATGAAATATGATGAGTTGATTTCGTATTTAGAAAATTTAGTTAACAGATATAAGTCTAATGATAAATATTTGATTTCTCTTGCCGAAGCGTATTTACTTAACTCTGAAAAAGATAAAGCTAAAAATCGTTGGAATTCTTTAATAAATAATAAAAAGAGCGATATTCGCATTTATCGAACGGTAGCTGGTTCGATGTTAAAATATCGTTTGATAGATGAAGCAATTGAAGTATATAAATTAGCCCTGCAGAATCTAAAAAATCAAAAAATATTACATTTGGATTTAGCGAATTTATACAAAACCACATTAAACATTGAAAAAGCTGCGGAACACTTTCTTGAGTATTGCGGGAAGAATCCAAAACAACAACCATTTCTTCAGCGTCAATTACTAAGCCTGACTAAATCTGATCAACATGTTGAAAGGGTGGCAGGGGTAATAAAAAATTATATTGATAAACATGAAGATAATCTTTTTATAAAAGATATTTTAGGCGGGCTATATATTAAAGCAGGACAATTCAATCTTGCTTTTGATATTTATAACTCATTAGAAAATTCCAAACAGGATGGAAGTTATCTTTTTAAATTTGGCAAAGAAGCACAAAAGAATAAAGCATATGATTTTGCAGTTAAATCATTCAGTCCAATTTTAGAAAATAATCAATTATCAATTTATAATAAAACCTATTTTGAATTAGCCAATACATATTACAGAATCGCTTTAGACGAGATAATTTCTAAAGAGGAATTAGAACCACCAAAGGCAACCGAAAAAGCGATTCAGATGTTTGAATACATGGTTTTGAAAAATAATATTAAAAGTTTTTCTGATTTGAGTTGTCTTGCTTTAGGCGATATATATTTAGATTTATATTTTGATTTGGATAAAGCTATTTATTATTACAAATACTTAAGTGATAATTACACAAAAAGCAGGAAATACAGCGAATCATTTATAAAGTTGGGAGACTCATATTTAATTAAAGGAGACTTAAAAGAATCCCGGAAATCATATAAAAGAAATAAGGCTAATAAAAGTTTTTCACTTACCATGTTTAAACTTGCTGAATTAGAATATTATCAGGGCAATTTTTCAGAAGCACTTAAAAAATATAATTTAATATTAGAAAAAATGGGTGTTACAGATTCATTAGCTAATAATTCTCTGGAAAGAACTATCTTAATTAATTTATTTTTGTCTGATACAGCGGATTTAAAATTAATGGCTCACGGTGAATTGCTTATATTTCAAAACAAATTTTCAGAGGCTGTTGAACACCTTAATAAATTGTTAATCAAGAAAAACAATATTTCACCCAGGGCAGGTAAATTTATGGTAGAAATATTGATGAAAATGAATAAATATTTAGAAGCCAACAACATACTCAAAGATTTATTAGAACAATTTCCCGAAGATTATCATGCTGATGAATTCTTGTTTAAAAGGGCAACCATTGAGGAGAAATTAGGCAATTTGCATAGCTCATTCGAACTGTATCAAAAATTACTTAATAATTATGAAACAAGCTTGTATTATGAACAAGCCAGAGAAAATGCACGAACTTTGAATGAAAAGATGAAATTAGAGCAGGTTCCGGGATGATAAAAAAAATATTGATTGTATTGTTATTTGTATGTGGAAACACATTTGCCCAATATGTATTGATCCCGATGGATCTAACCCAAAAAGATCATTTAAAAGCTTATGGTATTGCATATTGGACATTAACACACGACATCAATATCGAATGGCTTTTGAACTACAGAGGTGGTTCGTTTTTGATTCAAAGTGCCACATACATTCAACAAGAATGTCAATTACGAGGCGTTGGATTTGAAGAATTAAATTCTGTAGATGTAAATAACATTTATGCTACAATTGAAGAAAATAATATGGAAAAGATTCTTCTAGAGAAAGCGCCCAAAATGGCTGTATATACTCCTTCAAATAGTCAACCGTGGGATGATGCTGTTACATTGGCATTAACCTATGCGGAAATAGAATATGATAAAATATTTGATGATGAGGTTCTTGGCGGCTTCCTTGAAAAATATGATTGGCTGCATTTGCATCACGAAGATTTTACCGGGCAATATGGAAAGTTTTGGGTAAGTTTTAGAAATGAACCATGGTATATTCATCAACAAATTGAATATGAAAAGATTGCTAAAAAACACGGCTTTGCAAAAGTAAGTCAACTAAAAGGAGCTGTTTCCAGAGAAATTAAAAAATATGTAACTTCAGGGGGATTCTTATTTGCTATGTGTTCTGCAACAGATGCATTGGATATAGCTTTGTCAGCAGAAAATGTAGATATTTGTGAGACTCCTTTTGATTACGATCCTCCGGAACGAAATTTTCAGGAAAAATTGGATTATTCCAAAACCCTGGTTTTTAAAGATTATAAATTATATCCTGATCATGGTATTTACGAATTCAGTAATATTGATACTCCACCCAGCCATATGCCACGATTAAGAGACGCCGAAACCGATTATTTTACTTTATTTGATTTTTCAGCTAAATATGATCCTGTACCGACTATGCTTGTTCAAAATCATGTAAATGTTGTAAAGGGGTTCATGGGGCAAACAACAATGTTCAGAGAAGAAAACATAAAGAATTCAATTGTGATTATGGGAAAAATAGAGAATACAAATGAAGTTAAATATATTCATGGTAATGCCGGCAAAGGAACATTTACATTTTATGGGGGACATGATCCCGAAGATTACACCCACAAAGTTGGAGATCCACCGACTGATTTAAAATTGCATAAGAATTCCCCGGGTTATAGATTGATTCTGAATAATATTCTTTTTCCGGCCGCAAAAAAGAAAAAATTGAAAACATGAGGTATTAAAATGTATGAAATTGAAATTAGTACAACTGATCAGTTCCAGTTTATTGATATCACTCAAAAAATAAAAGAAGCACTCGATGAAGAAGAAATAAAAAATGGAATTTGTATAGTGT
>DAOWAQ010000200.1 GCA_030634505.1 Calditrichia bacterium | reverse complement strand
TTTGTAACCTAATTCTGCTGTGGCCATAGAACGATAATCAAGCGTTCTAACATCTTCAAAAGTCTTAATACCGGACTTGTCATATGTAGCTCTTAATCTTATACTTGGTATTAATTCTGATAATCTCGTTTCAAAATGCAGTAATCCGCTGTTATCAATTCCGTTAAGACGTTGGTAACTTCCGATTATTTTTAGTTTTCCTAAAATTGAAGCTGCAAGTTGACCAAAGATCCCTTCAGTCTTTTGAGCCAAATCTAAATATGACCTTTTATCCAATACTGGATCTGCTTCTGCATCATAAATTTCACGTTCCAACTCATAAAGCGCGTTAAAATAGTTAGCTATAAATTTATCACCTAAAAATCTTTTTTCAACTTTTGCTGCTAATCTAAGCACACCAAATACACTGGGAAATCCAAATTCAACACCAGCAGCGCTACCTTTGCCAAAGTTGTTTATTTTAGCAAAATCATAGTACAATGTAGTATAAAATAATTCTGATTGAATAACCGGCAAACCAACATCAAGACCCCAGGTACTTACTCCACCACCAAAACCATTCTCATCTTCTTTTGATTCATCGGTTACATAAGTTGCGCCTAATTCCAAGTTTTTGATTACCGGTAAAGAAAGACCGAATAAAGGGCGATAATATAACCTTCCTCCAATAATTTCTAATTTTCCAACATTGCTTGTCCCGGTTTCAAATCCCCAACTATCAAAATCTAAATCAAATTCTAAACCGATTTTACGTTCATCATAATTTGACTCATTTGAATAATGCCACATTAAAAAGCCATGACCCAAAGTAGCATTGTCTAATGTTCCTATTCTAGCATAAACCGGATTGTGTTTCCAGCCATATCTTAAATATCTTATTGCACGAAGTATTTTAGTACCTTGATTCCAACCCTCTTTACGAAATTTAAATCCATCTTTGTTATCAAAAAGCAATTCTATATTTAAGCCAATTCCAAAATTTCCAAAAGACAAATCAGGCGTAATTGAAAAGGTTGTATAGCTTTTCCCATCTATCCATGTAACACCAAGTCCACCCTGAAACTGATTCATTTCATCTTCTTCCATAATATCCTGGCTGAATAAATAACTGAAAGTGAACAATACTGTTAGAAATGTGAACACTAATTTTTTAGTCATGAGAATCCTCTCTGTTTGTTATCAATGTTTTTAGATAAATGAAATCAAAAAAAACAATAAAATCAAGTAAAAATTTAGAACAATTTATAATTATTAACGGAGTTTATCAATTGAAAAAAAATTAAAAGTGTCGAATATTTAACCATTTTAGGTGTTGAAACTTTAGTCAATACGAATGTTTCAAAATGTATTTACATCATGTAAAAAATTAAATTAAAGAGTTAAATATATCTGTAACTACATAAAAAACAATATATTATAATATAGATAAAATGATATATCTTTAATTTTGGCATACTACATGCTAATAAGTGATCAGACTTTGACCAATGATAACCAAAAAGAGGAAATTACAATGCAACCAGCTACAGTAAATCAAATATGGGACACTTACAAAGCAACCGGTAATCCAAAATTACGTCAGGAATTAACAATTAAATATTTAGGGCTTGTAAAATATGTAGTACGTAAAATGATCAAAAATTTTCCTCAAGCTATAGAAGAGCAGGATTTATATCATATTGGAGTTATTGGTCTTGTTGAGGCATTGGAAAGATTTAATCCTGAATATGGTATTAAATTTGAAACATATGCGATTCCGAGAATTAAAGGATCAATTATTGATGAACTAAGAAAATTGGACTGGGTACCACGTTCACTTAGAAGTAAATCGAATCATCTAAAAGAAAAAACAATGGAACTGGAGCAAAAATTCCATGGTTCTCTTGCGGATTCTGACATAGCCAATGGATTGGGAATTGAACTGAATGACTTATACAATTGGAAAAAAGGTATCAACAGTATCAATATGTTGTCATTAGATAAGCCCATGGATGAGGACAATAAACAAAGTCTTTACGAAATTGTAGAGACTAGCGATACTGTAAACCAAGACTTAAAAATGGAAGAAGAAGAGATGAAAAGAATTTTACTAAAAGCAATAAAAAAACTGCCGGAAAAAACCCGTCTTGCCATTACATTATATTATTATGAAAAACTTACCTTCAAAGAGATTGGAAATATCTTGAACGTATCTGAGTCAAGAATTTCGCAAATTCACTCAGAAACTATGGGTAAATTGAAAAAAGAAATCAATAAGATGATTTATGCTTAGTCTTACTAATGCAATTCTTCCATAATAATTCTTATAAACCGCTGGAAATATTATTTTTAAAACGTTATATTCGGATTGATTAAATAAAGAATATAACTTTTGCTGCAGGTAGAAATATGGCTGCTGGAAAAAATTACAAAATCTTGATTGTTGAGGATAATCAGGAAAATATTGATTTATTGTATTATTTTTTATCACCCCAAGGATATGATCTGACTGCTGTGATGGATGGTGTAGAAGCCATGAAGGTGGTAGAAGCCGAAAAGCCGGATTTGATTCTTCTAGATATAATGCTTCCAAAATTGGATGGTTTTGCTGTATGTGAAAGACTTAAAAAAAATAGTGATACCAAGTCAATTCCAATAATTATGTTAACAGCACTTAAAGATTTGAAGGATAAAATTAAGAGCCTTGAAGTTGGTGCTGATGATTTTATTAGTAAACCGTTTGAAAATGTTGAACTACTTGCAAGAGTAAAATCTTTATTGAGATTAAAAGAATATCATGATGAAATTGAAAGAAAAAGTATTGAATTAGAAAAAAAGAATCAATCATTACTGCAAATGGACGATTTTAAAGAAGATTTAATAAATTTAATTGTCCATGACATGAAAAATCCTCTTTTTGTAATTCAGGGTAATTTACAAATGATGTCCATGGGAATGGATAAAAATGCCTTAGACTACCTTAAAAAATATACAAGTAGAATAGAACGTAGTAGCCAACAACTTTTAAGAATGGTTGTAAACCTTTTGGATATATCCAGAATTCAAGAGGGGACTATCGAACTGAAGAAGGAACAATTGGATATTAGACATATAATTGACGAGGTTACTAAAAATTTAAAAGATTTGCCTGAAAATGAAAACAAAGAAATTAAAATTGAAATAGATGAAAATATATCTTTTGTATCAGGTGATAAATCAATAATGGAAAGAGTGATAGACAATCTACTAAGTTTTGCGGCACATAATGTTGAAGAGGATGGCAAAATTTCAATCAAAATTGAAAAAAATAATAACGATTCAATTCGTTTAGCGGTAACTGACAACGGAACACAAATCCCCAAAAAATTTCATGATAAAATTTTTGAAAAATTTTCGCAAGCTGAGATTAAAGAAAATGGATACAAAATTGGTCGCGGCTTAGGATTAACATTTTGTAAAATGGCTATCGAAGCCCATGGCGGCAGCATGAGATTGGATTTAGAAAATCCTGTTGGGAATAGATTTATCCTAGAATTATAGTTTAAATCCCGAAAATATATTTTTCAACTTCTGATTACACCTACTCCATAAAGTTAATTTAATTAAAGTTTCAATCTTCATTTCCGAAGATATTTTTAAGTTTATAAATCTTATTTAATTAAGATTATTGACATTCCTTGGCTTGAAAAATGAAAAATAATTACTCAGAAGATATTCAAAGACAGAAAGAAGAACTAATTTTATTGAGAATAAAAAATAATTATTATCATAAAGATGAAGTTTTAGAGAAAGTCGTTGAAGAAATTTTAGATAAATCTGTCAAAAAAGATACCTCTTCTTAACAAAATACTTGACTTTTATCCCTCCATTTGGCATATTGCCGCTATTATTTAATTTATTTCAAATCTCACCTAACAATCTAACAATTAATTATTATGGAGGTGTATTAATGACAAAGCAAGAACTTGTTGACTACATTGCAGATAATGCCGATTTAAGTAAAAAAGATGCCGCTGCTGCATTGTCAAGTTTTGTTGAAGGTGTAAAAGCATCACTGAAAAAAGGTGATAGCACAACTTTAGTAGGGTTTGGAACATTCTCAGTGAGCAAAAGAAAAGCTCGTCAGGGACGTAATCCACAGACAGGCGCCACTATAAATATTCCAGCTCGTAATGCTCCGGTTTTTAAAGCAGGAAAAGCTTTAAAAGAAGCAGTAAACTAATTCAAAATGAATTACAAAAGGCGGATGTATTCCGCCTTTTTTTTTGAAAAATTATAAAATTATGTTTTTTCAAAATCATTCAATTTATGTGTATCCTGTATAAAAGTTAGATTTTAAAAGGTATAAATTTAATATAACTTTAATTCACTACCGATTTAATAAACAACTGTACAATTCCAACACATATTATTAATATTTGAATTTATTAAATATTATTTTATACCGATAATTTATTATAATTAGATGAATCGATAATTTAAAATTACTGGATTGTAATATTATATCGATTAAAAAATAAAAGTTAATAAAT
>DAOWAQ010000027.1 GCA_030634505.1 Calditrichia bacterium | reverse complement strand
GCTTTCGGAAGAGAAATGTTTAATACACCATTCTTGAATGTCGCATCAATCTTATCAATAATAACTTCAGAGTTTAATCTGAAAGCGCGTTCGAAAGTACCATATCTGCGTTCGTAGCAATGATAGTTTTTGTTTTCATCTTTCTTCTCAAATTTTTTCTCACCTTTTATAGTGAGAATATCATCATGCAAAGAAATCTTTACATCATCTTTTTCCATGCCTGGCAATTCAACAAAAAAGTTGTAACCGTTATCATCTTCTTCGATATCAACTGCGGGTACCCAATCTGATTCTGAACGATTGTTTAACCAATTGGTGTTAAAAAATTGATCCATTAAATCTGAGTTAATGTTGAAAAGATTGCGTGCTGGATTCCACTTTACTAAAGTCATGACTGACCTCCTTTTATTTTGTTTAATTATTAGTTAATTTTGATTTGTATATTATCAATCATTGTGCCAAAACTTTAAAATAGTGTAAATACAATATTTATATTAGATTAGGTGAAAAAAAGTTTAAATAGTGTGGTGAGCCATATATGCGCAGAAATCTGCATATGTGACAGTCGTGATATTGGCTCTGAAATTTGTTCATAATTATATGACTATAAATAAGAAAATCTGACAAAAATAAAATAAATATTAGCAGGAGATTACGATGATCGAAAAATGGAAAAAACTATCTTCAAAAATAATTACAGAAAATAAAATATTTGTCTTAAAGGAAAATATTTGTTTATCGCCAAAAGATGGGAAAGAATATCCTTTTTTTCTATTGGATACTTTGGATTGGGTTAATATTATTCCAATTACGAAAAATAATGAAGTAATAATGATTAAACAATTTAGGCATGGCAACGAGGAAATTACTCTTGAAATCCCAGGTGGAATGACAGACGCAGAAGATAAGTCACCGCAGGAATCGGCACTAAGGGAATTGGTCGAAGAAACAGGTTATACCGGAGATGAAATAATAAAATTGGGGGAGTGTTCACCAAATCCTGCAATATTTAATAATATGTTACATGTGTATTTGGTAAAAAATGTAATCAAAAAATTTTCTCAAAATCTTGAAGGAACAGAAGACATAGAAATTGTAAAAATAAATATTGATGAAATACCTGAATTAATTAAAACAGGCAAAATTAACCATGCTTTAGTAATAGCTGCGTTTCATTTTTATTTTAATTTGGTTAAATAAAAAAAGTCGTCCAGGTAGAACGACTTTTCAAATGAATTTATATTTCAAGAAAACTTATTTAATAAATGTATTAATAACCGAAATCGTGACCGGTTTCAGTTTTGAATTATAAATTTCAATTAAGCGTTTTGATATTTCAATAAAATCAACAATTATTATGTAAGTAAAAGGCACAACAAATAACAGCATTAATAAAAACAATAAAAAGTAATTTTCCATTTTAACCTCAAGTTTAGTTATTATCAATTACGGCTTTTCTCAAAATTTGTTGCAAAATCATTTTTAGATTATCTCTAAAAAATTAATTATTATTATTGATTAT
Organism: Calditrichia bacterium; assembly: GCA_030634505.1. GTDB lineage: Bacteria > Calditrichota > Calditrichia > JAJRVZ01 > JAJRVZ01 > DAOWAQ01. The sequence continues at coordinate 9,808 of DAOWAQ010000027.1, read as the reverse complement.
ATGCCGAATCTATTTATTAATACGGAGACAAAGAAATCATAGATGAAATGAAAAATGATCCCAAGATACTTGTAATAGAAGATTTAGAACATATAAATAAATTAATCTGTTCCTACCTGGAAAATGATGGATATGAAGTTTTTTCCGCCTCTAATGGAAAAACAGGATTAAAATTATTTAATAAACATTATCCTGATTTGGTAATTACTGACGTTGTCATGCCGGAGACAAATGGATATGAAGTTTGCCGTCAAATAAAATCAAAAGAAAGTACTCGCCTAATCCCTGTTGTATTATTAACCAGTTTGGATGACAACGAAAGTTATATTAAAGGTATGGATGTAGGTGCAGATGATTTTTTAATTAAGCCGATTAATAAATTTCTTTTTTTAGCTCGTATTAATTCTTTATTAAGAGTAAAAAAGTTAAATGATAAACTGGATAATTCCTGGAATTTATTATTTTCATTAGCAAGGGTTGTAGAAGCCAAAGATAAATCCACGGAAGATCATACACAAAGAGTTGGAAATTTAGCAAAAAAGTTTGGAGAATATTTAAATTTATCAGACGAAGAAACGGATACCCTTTTCAAAGGAGGCGTGCTTCATGATATTGGTAAAATAGGGGTCCCTGATAACATTCTAAATAAAAGTGGAAAGCTGACACCCACAGAATATGACAAAATGAAAAATCATACAACTATCGGGAAAGAAATCTGTGAACCATTACAATCAATGACTGATATTATTGATATTGTATTATATCACCATGAAAAATGGGATGGAAACGGATATCCGGAAGGCCTGAAAGGGAAAAAAATTCCTCTTTTTGCCCAAATTGTTTCTATTTCTGATGTGTATGATGCAATAACTTCACATAGACAGTATAGAAAATCATTTAGCAAGGAAAAAGCTATTGAGTTTATTTTATCAGAACGCAACAAAAGTTTCGAAACTAAATTGGTTGATATTTTCATAAATAATATTATTTAAACTTATGGAATTTTGAATTGTTTGAAATGAATAGAAATTTAATTAGGTATAGATAAATCGAATGACCGAAACAAAATCTCAAAGATCCCTAACTCAAATCATCAAAAAAAATCAGATTAATGATTTGACGTCTAAAATAAATTATTTAGAGGAAGAGCTGAAGAATAAAGAAATATTGTTAATAAATTTGGAAAAATTATCATCAATAGGACAATTTGTAAAAGAGATTACACATGAACTAAAAAACCCTTTGTCAGCAATTTCAGGATTTACAGAGTTAGGAAAAATTGCAAAAACTAAAAATGACAGGAAAGATTATTTAGATAAAATACCAAAATTTATTAATCAAATCACATCACGTTTATCGCAATTCAGGGCTATAACTTTCAATTCTGGTATAAATTATAATAAAATTGATCTAATTCAGATATTGGCGGAATGTCTTACAACAGTAGAATTGCTGAAACCAAAAAGCTCAACCATTGAAAGTCATTTTAATTCCAATAATTTATATATATTTGGAGATTCCGAGCAATGGATACAGGTATTTCTTGGCGTCAGCAGGTCTTTTTTTAATTATATGACAGAAATTAAATCAACTCTGAAAGTCAGGGCAGAAATTTTATCTGCATCAGAATTAATTTCCAGAAAAGATGATATTGAAATTAGTTTTATATCTTTAGAAAATTGGGTAAAAAATCTTAATAAGAATGCGAGTTGGGTTAATATTGTATTTGAAAATAGTAAAATATCAATTCCTAAAGAAATCATTTTAAACGCAATAAGTTTCAGTCAACCTGATGAGAGATTTGATAAATTTACAGAATTGGGAATTGTAATTGCCTGCGATATTGTTCAACGGCATCAAGGAAATATCTTTGTCAAAAAAACTAATGCAAAAGGATTCTCACTTCATATATGTGTCCCCAAAACTGATTAACATAAAGTGTACTTACCTACTTGATTCAGTGAATATTTTATATGGGAAAAAGGCTTGTAGGCTTTATAAATAAATTGTAATAATCCGTGGATATGTAAACACACTGTATACTTTTCAATACAGAAGAATATTTCCTTATTTTATTTCAAATCATAGATTCAATATAAAATCGGTGGTTGCATAATGATGAAAAATGCAGTAAATTGCAATATGCATAGTAAAACAACAGGAGAATTGTATGGCTTCATTGCAAGTTCGGGAATTACCTGATCAAATATATTTAAAGCTTAAACAGGAAGCACAAAAAAAACACAGAAGTCTGGCCCAGCAAGCAACAATTACTTTATCTAAAGGATTAAATATAAGTCTGAATGCAAAAGAACGCAGAATCGAAATTTTGTCTCGTCTCAAAGAATACAACAAAAAGAGAAAACATAAACATTTGAGTGATCCTGTAAAATTAATAAGAAAGGATAGAGAACGATGATTATTGTTCTTGACGCCAGCGCAGCTGTTGGAATAGCTTTAAATAATCCGGGACTAGAAGATATAGAAAAGAATTTTAAAAAAGCAGAATATATTATTACTCCGGATATTTTTATTTCTGAGGTAACGAACACTTTTTGGAAATATCATCAATTCGAAGATTTTCCTGTTAATGATTGTGAATACCTGTTGGGCTGTGCAATTAATCTTGTGGATGATTTTATTGATTCTAAATCATTGCACAAAGAAGCTTTTGCCCTGTCTTGTCAGGTCGGACATCCAATTTATGATATTTTATATTTGATAACTACAAGACGGCACAGTGGATATCTATTAACGTTAGATAAAAAATTGAAAAAAATTGCAAATAAACAATCGATTAAAATAATTTAAGATTTGAATTTATTCTTCTATGCATAATAGTATTAACATTACTAATGAGCTGGGGTGTTTATAGTTATTATTTTAGCTAAGTAAAAAAAGCCAAATCATATAATAGATGTAAATTAATTTTTTAAATTTGAAGCGATGAAATTATTGATCATAGCAGGTGAAGTATCCGGTGACAACCATGGTGGAAATCTGGTTGCCGAATTAAAAAAACAAAATCCTAATATCGAACTTAGCGGTATCGGTGGTGACCAAATGATTCAACATGGATTCGAGGCAATTTACCATATCAGGCAAATGGCATTTTTGGGTGTTGGAGAGATTATTAAGCATTTACCGTTTATCCGAAAAGTTTTTCGAACACTTGTAAATCATGCCAAAAATGTAAAACCGGATGCGGTGGTGCTTATCGATTACCCGGGTTTCAATCTACGTTTTGCCAAAGCAATTAATAAACTTGGCATTCCGGTAATTTATTATATTAGTCCACAATTGTGGGCGTGGGGTAAACGTAGAGTAAAAAAGATTAAAAAATATGTGGATAAAATGCTGGTGGTATTTCCATTTGAAGTAGATTTTTATGAAAAATATGGAATTAAAGCAGAATATGTCGGTCATCCCTTAGTAGATGAATATCATGATGTTGTCAGTCCAAAAAGAGTACATGAAACTGGTGAAAAGGTTTTGGGATTGTTGCCAGGCAGCCGCAAACATGAGATTGAGCAACTTTTACCAGATATGTTGGAAACAACAAAGATTTTGTATGACCAAAAAAAGATTAACAAAGCAATCATTGCTAAAGTTGAAAACATTCCAGATGAAAAATATACTTCTCTAATATGCACAGATTATTCATTTATTGAATTGTTTACTGGAAGTATTCCTGAGTTTTATAATCAAATTGATATAGCGGTTGTTAAGTCTGGTACTTCAACTTTGGAGACCGCATACTTTCAGGTACCTTTTATTATCGTTTACCGGGTAAGCAAATTAACCTGGTTTTTGGGGAATTTACTGGTAAAACTTGATTCAATTGGATTGGCAAATATTGTGGCCGGGAAAAAAGTTGCGGAAGAATTATTGCAGAATGATTTTACACCAAATAAAGCTGCCGAATTAATTTCTGATTTATTAAAACCGGAAATAAATAAAGAAAAGAGAGAAGAATTGAAAATTGTTCAGGATAAATTGGGCGAACAAGGAGCTTCAAAAAGGACTGCGGAAAGTATTTTGGAATATGTTGAAAGATGTAATACATCTTAGAGATGTGCTACATCAGCAATCTACCCTGAATATTAATTTATTATGTTAAATATCCAACGTAAAATATTGATTTATCATGATTAAAATTAAAATCCCCTATAATCATTCCTTTATTGAACTGAAAATTCCTAAAAAAAATATTGCAAACATAATTGGAATTGAAGAAAAATTAATTTCGGGATCGAATATTGAAAAGTTAGAAAATGCTTTAAATGATTACACAGGAATTTCATTACAAGAATTAGTACAAAATAAAAGAATAGCTCTTATTGTAGAAGATCACACCCGCGAAGTACCTTTTGAAGACCGCTTTAATGTTTTATTTCCACGATTGAGCTCAGCAATTCAGATAAAAGTGTTTATTGCTACTGGAACCCATGATGGCGAGGTTAAAGGAAACTATAAAATTCGTTCTCTGATAGAACAGAGCGCAAAAAAAAATAAACTGAAAATAGACAAAATAATAATTCATAATTGTCACACAGATAATTTCTATTTTGCCGGTACAACAACAATCGGAAATGAAATTTATGTAAATGAAGAAATTCAGGATGCAGAAGTAATTTTTATTCTATCGGATATGAAGAATCATTATTTTGCCGGTTATTCCAATCCATTAAAAAGTCTTTTACCCGGAATTTGCAAATATGAAACTGTAGAAAGAAATCATGCGTTGGCAATGAATGATAAATCTACATTTGGTCAACATCCATTACATCCGGATAAAATACGAAGAGATAATCCGCTGGCTCAGGACATATATGAAGGATTTAAACTTATTGTAGGAAATCGCCCGGTATTTGTGTTAGGAACAATTTGTAATCATAATCAAATACAATGGGTAAAGTTTGGGAGTTTGGAAGATGTAACCGCAGAAGGCATATTAAAAGTAGATGCAATGAATGCCGTATATGTTGAGCCAACAGATAAGATTATTGTTAGCAGTGGTAATTATCCCAATGATGAATCTCTGTATATTTCACAACGGGTATTGGAGTTGACTAAAAATGCTGTAAAAGACGATGGTGAAATATTGTTTATTGCCGGATGTAACAATGGCATCGGACCTAAAAAATCAGTGCAAAATTTTTATGAACCATTAAAGGAAGATATAAATTCAATTTTAAAAAGTTTGTCTGACAAGTATATCATGTATTCGCATAAAACCTACAAATTTGCACAACTTATTCAACGTATGAAGACCATTCATTTTTTCAGTGAACTTGATGACGATGAAATCAGAGCCATTCATTTGAATCCAACAAATTCACCACAGGAAATAGTAAATGGCTGGTTGAAAGAAGATGAAAATGTAAAAATAAATATTTTTACAGAAGGCAATAAGGTAGCGGTTTATAGAAAATAAAATTATATTCTATATGTAGCATAAAAATTTTACTCCTTAAAAAGTCATTCTGTATTATTCAATTGCAATCTATGATTTAAATATAACGCCAGCAGAATAATCAATCCTCCGGCTACCAGTTTTAAAACATCAGCGCTTTCTCCAAAGAACAGCAATGAGAATAATACAGCCAGTGGAATTTTAACATTATTAAAAACAGCCAATGTTCCGGTATCCGTTTTACGTGCACCAATATTCCATAGAAAAAAACAGATCCCGGAAGCAACAATACCCAGGTAGAGTAATGTTGTTACCTGGTTCCACTCTAGTATAAGATGATTCCAATCGGTGCTGAAACCGGCAAACGGTATAGTTATAATAACTGCTCCCAGGTATAGCAACGCAAAAATTGACTTGTCAGAAAGTTGTAAATTTTGATTCATCACTTTTTTATAAAATACCTGACCGAAAGCAAAGCATATATTAGAGATTTGCATCAAAGTAAAGCCGAGGAGAAAATCTTTTTGAAAAATATCTGTATAGATTATAATTGCTGTTCCAATCACAGAAAGTCCGGCGTATAATAGGTAAAAATTATGAAATCGTTTTATTAAAATATCATTTATTAAAGTAACATAGAGTGGAGTAAAAATTGTGAAAATAGCGACCTGGTAAGCCAGTAAAAATTGGTAGGAATAAATATAGCTAATATACATCAGTCCATATTGAATCATACCTATCAATATTAGCTGTAAAGTAACTTTTGAATCCAGCTTTTTTATGCGTAAGAACGGCAGGAAAATTATAAACGATATTCCCAATCGTACCAGTGCAACAAAATTTGAATCAAGATTGGTTAGTTGACTTTTTATCAAACCAAAAGAAAGCGCCCAAATGATTGCCACAATTAAAAGATAGATCATATTTTTTATTTCCACTGAAATTCTATAATATTCAGGCTATTAATCAAAAGCAATAATCTAAAACACAAAAGAAATACTATCAATAGAATCTTCATTTGTTCGTAAAATATTTTGTTCTTAAATTTCTTATTTTATATAACTTCAAACAGAGTGGAAATGAGATTAAGGTGAAATGATGAATATGGTCAGACCGATTAAATCAATTTTGAATAAAAAGGTATTTTGTTTTTTATTAGTTTCAGTTATTCTTCAACATAGATTAGCAATTGCACAAGATAAAGAGATCATATATGAGTTCGGAGAAGATATTGTTGTCACTGCATCACGAATACCAACAGCATTTCCCAATGTTGCGCGCTCCATTATCGTTTTAGATAGGCAAGCCATAGAATTAATTCCGGCAAATAGCGTAGAGGATTTGTTGGGGTACATCTCGGGAGTTGATGTTCAGCAGCGAGGTCCAAATGGCGTTCAGGCGGATATAAGTATTCGTGGCGCATCATTTGAACAAACACTGGTATTAATAGATGGCGTTAAAATTAGTGATCCGCAAACCGGCCATCACAATATGAATTTACCTCTATCAATCGAAGATATTGAAAAAATAGAGATTTTGAAAGGTCATGGTTCGCGTTTATATGGACCAAATGCATTTGGCGGTGTAATAAATATTATTACCAGAAAGGCAGAAACACAGCAGGTTAGTATAAAAACAATTTATGGCAGCCACAATTTTTATAATGGATTGATTTCTCTTCAGGTTCCGATGGGAATTAGCAACCATCGATTCTCAGTTTCGAAAAGAGCTTCTGATGGTTATAGAGAAAATACAGATTTTAACATTTTGACGACTTCGTATGGATCACAATTTAAAATTGGTGAAAATATACTTGATTTTTCAGCCGGTTACATTGATAAAAAATTTGGCGCAAATAGTTTTTATACCCCCAAGTTTCCTAATCAATGGGAAAGGACAAAAGCCACGTATGTGAAGACAGGTTTTGAATTTAACGGAAAGAGGATAAAGTTTTCTCCAAAAATCCATTGGCGACAGCATACAGATGAATTTATGCTTAAACGGAATAATCCGGAATTTTACCATAATCTGCACACTACAAATGTATACGGCTTTGAATTCAATTCAAACTTATTTAGCTCAATTGGTATTACTTCAGTTGGAGGGGAATTTGGAAAAGAAGAAATAGAAAGTAATAATCTTGGTAACCACAATCGCGGAAAAGGTGGAGTATTTCTAGAGCATCAATTTGCTTTCAAAAAAATTAGAATTACTCCGGGATGGTCTGTTTACAATTATTCCGGGTGGGATTGGCACGCCTGGCCGGGAATTGATTTGGGTTATAAATTAAACAGCTTTTCCAGCTTATATGTATCGATTGGTAAGGCTTTTCGCGTTCCTACATTTACTGAACTTTACTATAGTGACCCTGTAAATAAAGGTAATGCAGATCTTAAGGAGGAAATGGCCTGGAATTATGAGATTGGTTATAAATTAGCGAAAGCTAAATACTCTGCTAATATTGCTCTGTTTTCAAGAGAAGGTAAAAATTTAATTGATTGGGTGAAATTATATTCTGATGATATTTGGTATGCTGTGAATTTAACAGAAGTCAATTCAACCGGACTTGAATTTAGCATGCAGTATTCTAATTTTAACGCAAAGACATTTTTTAATCTAAATAATATCCATCTTAGTTATTCGTATATAAATTCTGACAAAAATACTGGCGGACGTCTTTCAAAGTATATCCTAAACCACCACAGACACCAGATTATTGCTGGTATTAATCAAAATTTATTTTTAAGCGGATTAAGTTACACACTGAAATTTCGTTACAAAGAACGTCCCGAATATAAGAATCAGTTTTTAATGGATGGGCGCTTGTCGTGGAAAAATAAGCGAATTGAAATATTTGTTGACGGAACAAACCTCCTAAATAAATCTTACGAAGATTATGATTTTATACCAATGCCCGGGCGCTGGTTGAAGGCGGGATTAACTTATGATTTGTTGTAGTGAATAGAGAATTTTTGGATTGTAGATTGTCGAAGGCAGCGTAAATCTCGATTCATCTGGGGAAATTGAATATTGATGATTGACTATTGATTATTCGTTTCTCGCTCTCTTTGCCTGAGCCTCGGCCTTAATCTTAGTTTTACTTTCGCAACGATGCTTTAGTAAATTTATAAGCCGGGATATCCACATCAAACTCAATTGAATCAATTATAAATTCAGTGCCTTTTCCGGTTTTTAACATATCTTTGAAAATCATTTTTCGTGGGAACCAACGACCTGCAAATTTTTCAATATCCTTCAGTTCTATTTTTTTTAATAATTTGCCGCTCTTAGCAATCAATTCTTCTTTAAGTGGTATGCTTCGGGTTTTATCCACCCATAGTTTTCTAAAGTGATATGCTAAATCTTTTTCTTTTGCAGTTAAATTCACGACCCAGCATTCTCTGCCATCAATTGTGTCAATTGCAGTTACTGCGGCATCATAACTTTCCGAAAGTTTTTTATCATCCATCATATCTTCATAGGATAAATCAGAACCCATAACTGATTGCCTTAACATATGTCCTGAAATTTTGATGGTTCGGTCAGTGGATGGCGAGTATAACCAGAGGTTGTCTTCTACTTTTAACATCTTTGTACCTTTTTCTCTGGCAGGTGATAAATATTCTGTAAACGCTTTTTGATCTCCAACTGACCATGATTTTGAAGCAATGGTACGACTGCCACGCTGTCCATGAACCACCATTTTGGAGATTACTACACGGTTTTCAGAAGACATGTTTTTGTCTATATCTTCAAGCACCTTATTACCTGCAGGATACTGAGCATTTAGAATTTGGCTATATACTATAAATAAAATAATACATTTTTTCATGCTTCTAACTCCTTAAATAATTGTGCTGTCTGTCGGCGGTAGATGCCGATACCTGATAGCATTGTTCCCAATACAGTGGAAAATAATCCGGGAATGAATCCGATGTAATAAGCCGTAGGTGTAACCAAAGCTCTGAATTTTGTGGGTAACATCATCGTTGAACTTTTAAAATATTCCGAAAAATCAACTCCAACTTCCTGTAAGATATATCCCAAAGTTAATCCAATAGCTGTACCGATAATCGATCCGATAATTCCATTAAAAATGGATTCCCAAATCATCGTACGATAAATATGACCTTTGTATTCACCAATCGCCAGCCTTACTCCGATTTCACCGTAGCGGCGCAATCCTCCAATCAATCCGGTGTTCCACAAAACAATCGACATGGCAGAAACGAAAATAAACATGAAAAATGCGACCATTTGTGAAACATAATCCATCATACTTGCTAAATTATTCTGATCTTTTAATTTTAACATGACCGGAGCAAAGGGATCGTTATTTTGTGAATATTTTTGATTAAAATTGATTTTCATTTGTTCAGCAAATTCATCATG
>DAOWAQ010000278.1 GCA_030634505.1 Calditrichia bacterium | reverse complement strand
ATTAACCTTGCGGGATGGATTCTTTCACGATTTAAATAATCCGTTTAATAATTGTGGTATCTGAGTGATATCTTTGACCTCATATAGATTTGAGTGATCTTTTATTAATTCTTCATTATCCAATTTCCATGTATAAGGGTAAGGTATAAAAATTGCGTACATGCCGCACCGTAGAGCAGGATTTATATCAGATTTTGGACTGTTACCGATCATACAGCATTCACTATGTTTCCAATTATTTTCATTCATGATTGAAATGTAGGTTTCATCATTTTTTTCAAGTACAACATATGCTTTTTTAAAATACTTTTTTAAACCAGATCTATCCACCTTTTTCTGCTGTTCACTTAGATTGCCTTTAGTCAAAACATACAATTCAAAAGTTTTATTAAGCATTTTTAATGTTTCATTTACTCCAGGAAAAACGGGTGGTTCATTTATGGTATGGGATTCAAAGTTTTTTAGAATGTGCTGAAATTTATCACCATTTAATTTTGCATTATTGTTATTAAAATGAGCAAATAAGTATTCAAGTATATAAATAAAATTTTCACTTCCATAGCCCTTTTCATTAACAACTTTTAATTCAAAATCATAAAAAGTATTAATAACTAAATTTTTATCATATCCGGCAGTGACACATAAATCAAAAAATGAATCGGATGCATCTACATAAAATTTATTATTTTCCCACAACGTGTCATCGGCGTCAAAAATCAATCTTTTTAATTTATGCATGTATAATATTCCAGATAAATGAATGATAAATTTAGTATGGAGAAATTTAACATTCAATTTTAGAATAATTACTTACAATTATTTATTGACAATATTTATACAAAAAAGTATATTGCCAACTTAATCACTTTAAAGGAGGTATGGGGATGGCTAAATTATTTTATACGTTACTGTCATTAGTATTAGTATTTGCATTTATTGCTTGTACAGGAGAGAAAGTCGAAGAGCAAACTGAAATGGAAACAGAAGTAGAAGCTACTGTTGAAAAAGCTTTGGATGAAAACATGGCAGAATGCGCCGGTTGTGATATGGCAATGGAAAAAGAAAAAATGATTGCCCATGAGCATGATGGTGAAACACAATACTTTTGTTCTGAAAAATGTAAAGAAGCCTATATGGCAAAAGAGAAGGAAGAAGGAACAAAGGAAGAACCTGAAACTGAAAGTTAAATTATTGAGCCCCTATAGGGGCTTTTTTTTTGGTTAATTTTATTACTAATAAATAAATATCAAAATTAAATGCCGGATTTTAAACTAGTATCAAAATATAATCCACAGGGTGATCAGCCACAGGCAATATCTGAACTAACAGAAGGTATACGAAAAAATACTAGTCACCAAACCCTAATGGGAGTAACAGGTAGTGGAAAAACATTTACAATGGCAAATGTGATTGCTAATGTGAATTTACCTACCCTGATTATCTCTCATAATAAAACTTTGGCAGCTCAATTATATGGGGAATTTAAAAACTTTTTTCCTGAAAATGCAGTTGAGTTTTTTATATCCTATTATGATTATTATCAGCCGGAAGCTTATGTTCCCAGCTCTGATACTTATATTGAAAAGGATGCATCTATAAATGATGAAATTGATCGACTTCGACTTAAAGCCACATCTTCTCTCATTTCCCGCAAAGATGTAATTATAGTAGCCAGTGTTTCCTGCATATATGGATTGGGTTCCCCGAAAGATTATGAAGAATTGCTTGTCATAATCCGAAAGGGCGAAACCGTAGATCGCAACCAGGTTTTACTAAAACTGGTTGATATCCAATATAACCGCAATGATTATGATTTCCAAAGAGGATCGTTCCGTGTACGTGGTGATGTGATAGATATTTATCCGGCATATGAAGAAACCGCTTACAGAATTGAATTCTTTGGTGATGTGGTTGAAAATATTTACCAGATTGATGCTTTAACCGGAATAATAAAAAATGAAGAACAGGTTGCCGTTATATATCCGGCGAGGCATTTTGTTACTACAGAAGTTAAAATGACAAATGCCATGCAGCTTATTCGTGAGGAATTGAGTGGCAGGCTGGAAAATTTAAGAACTCATAATAAACTTTTGGAAGCACAGCGATTGGAAATGCGGACAAATTTTGATTTGGAAATGATGACTGAAATCGGGTATTGTTCGGGAATTGAAAATTATTCACGTCATATCTCCGGCCGTAATGAAGGAGATCCACCATATACATTATTGGACTTTTTTAAAGAAAAATTCCTGGTGTTTGTTGATGAATCTCATCAAAGTATTCCGCAGGTAAGGGCAATGTACAATGGTGATCGGTCAAGAAAGGAAACATTAGTGGAGCATGGATTCAGATTGCCGAGCGCCCTTGATAATCGTCCGTTAAAATTCGAGGAATTTGAAGAACGTATGCCGCAAATGGTTTATGTCTCAGCAACTCCATCAGATTATGAATTGGAAAAAAGCGGTGGCGTTATTGTCGAGCAGGTGATTCGTCCAACCGGATTAATTGACCCTGAAATTGAAGTAAGACCGATTGCTACTCAAATTGATGATCTGATTGCTGAAATAAGAAAAAGAGTCGGTAAAGGGGAAAGAACGCTGGTTACGACCTTAACAAAAAGGATGGCAGAAGATCTTTCAGACTACCTGCAGGGGGTAAATATAAAAGTCAGATATTTACATTCCGAAATTAATGCTCTCGAAAGAGTAGATATTCTGCGTGATTTACGATTAGCCGCATTTGATGTTTTGGTAGGAATTAATTTACTTAGAGAAGGTTTGGATTTACCCGAAGTTTCATTAGTGGCAATTTTAGATGCGGATAAAGAAGGATTTTTACGCTCTTACGTTTCCCTCATGCAAACATCAGGCAGGGCTGCAAGAAATATTGGAGGTAAAGTTATATTTTATGCAGATAGAATCACAGACTCAATGAAACGCACCATGGAAGAAGTCAACCGCCGCCGTAAAAAACAAAATGAATATAATAAAAAACATGGAATCACTGCCCAAACTATAACAAAAACTACAGAGGAAATTTTAGCAATTACCAGTGTTGCCGACATCAGAAAAAAACTACCAAAGGTTGCTGAGCCGGTTGCCGACTATGGAAACCTGAGTGATGAAGAACTAGTAAAAAGACTTGAAAAAGAAATGAATGCTGCTGCAGCAAACCTGGAGTTTGAACGCGCTGCGGTCTTGAGGGACGAGATAAATAGATTAAAGAAAGAAAATTAACGAGGTGACCGGCTAAACGAAGGTTTGTCCCCATTGGGGGCAAATTTTTGTTTGAGTCGGCGGTTCGACGAACGTTTCCGTTGCACCGGAAGTTGGTCGCTTATTCAGTACAGAGAATGGTTTTCACCATTACAGAAAGTAATTTGTTCAAAAATAGAATTACTTTCGTGCGGCTAATTTGGGTGAAGCGGCTGCCAAGCCGCTGAACCCGGTGCAACGTGTTATATGAAGAGGCGTGCCCTTCCGACAACTAGTCGGGTGAATACAGGAGTATAAGCTCGGGTAATTATAATTACCGTATTATTTCATTTCGAGATTGCAACATATCTATCTCATTTTTAATAATAGATGATAATTTATTAAATTTATTTTTCAGAATAATATCTACCATCTCGATAAGATTTTTAGCTGCCAGTATCCGTGGAATAAAAACGTAATCCGCGCCTTCAGCATACATTGTAAGCGCTCGTTCAATGCTTTCAGCCGTCACAATTATTTTAGCGTGCGGACAAATTTCTTTTATAT
>DAOWAQ010000222.1 GCA_030634505.1 Calditrichia bacterium | reverse complement strand
GGAAATACAAGTGTAATTGCTAATTTTGTTAATCTTAGAAAATATGAAGCAGAAACCTATACTTTAGTATTAAATGCACGAGATGAAGCAAATTTACAGTCAACTCAGCAAACAGTTTCTTTCACTTTAGAGAATATTCCTTATATCACAGAGGAATATGCAAATATATTTAGAAATATGATTACTTATTTTGCGACTGAATCAAATCTTGATATTTATGATCAGCTCAATTTAATTGGTAAACAAACATTTATACAACAATTCTGGAAGAAAAGGGATCCTACTCCTGAAACGAGAGAAAACGAATTTAAACAAGCATATCTTCAAAGATGGGAGTTTGTAAAAGTTAGATATAAAAGTGAATCACCAGGACTCGAAGGATGGCAAACAGACAGAGGAAGAGTATACTTAAAATTCGGACCACCAACGGATATTGAAAGAAATGTAAGCAATTCGGATTTGAGAGATCATGAAATATGGTATTATGAAAGTGATAATTATGGTCCCAAAAAATTTGTATTTGCCGATACACGCATGCGGGGTAGATACTACTTAATTCATTCAGAATCTCCCGAACAAAGAGAGGTATATAATCAGAACTGGCGAAAAAGCATATCAACAAGATAATTAATTATTAAACTGGAGAAATTTTCAAGAACAAATTTGATTCATTTTATTAAATACCTTTATAAATAAATATCTTGACATTAATCGTTAATCCGTCTATATTTTTGCTTCAATAATTAAAAATAGTTTGCGGGAGTAATTCAGTGGTAGAATGTCAGCTTCCCAAGCTGGACGTCGCGGGTTCGATCCCCGTCTCCCGCTCGTCGAATCATGACATTATTAGAAAATATGAATAAAAATCAGTCCTGAATTTATTTATCTTCAGGTGATGGAAATCACGGAAGTAAGATATCAACTAAATGTAATTTAAAGTAAATTGAAATTCGGTTTATTTGATTAAGTACCATATTTATGGAGGAATCCAAATGATACGTATTTTAAGTAGTCTGTTAGTATTATTAATTTTTGTTTGTGCGTTAAATGCGCAGGTTTACCAACAAGTACCAAATGCCGGAAATATTAACTGGCAGGATCAGATAATTCGGGCAACAGGTATAGGAGCGCCAAATCCTAAAATGCCTTTAGCTGCACAAAGAGCCGGAGCGCTCGAAGCAGCTAAAAGAATAGCTTTGAGAAATTTACTGGAAACAGTAAAAGGAATGTCTATCACTTCAGAAACTACTGTAAGAAATGCTATGATGGAAAATGATGTGATTACTACTTCGGTTAGTGGTATTGTACGAAATTTTAGAGTTGTGGATACCAGGTATATGAGTAGTGGTGATGTTGAGGTTGATGTTGAGGTGCCAATAAGTGGTGTTTTAGCAGATGCTTTATTACCAATGATGGGACAACCTATGCAGGTTGGACAGGGTTTTCCTGTTGATCCTTCAGGATATAGTCTTCCGCAAAATGTAGTTTTTACCGGATTAATTATTGATGCGCGTGGCGTAGGTGCCAGACCGGCAATGGCTCCAAAAATTCTTGATGAAAGTGGAAATGAAGTTTATGGAACCGGCTATGTATCAAGAGAATATGCAGTCCAGATAGGTGTTGTTGGTTATGAAAAAGATATTAATCGTGCCAAAACAAATGAACGGGTTACGGATAATCCTTTAGTTGTTAAAGCTACAAAGGCCAGCGGTACAAATAAAAGTGATATCGTAATTAGTAATAATGATGCACAAAATGTAATTGGTGCAGCCAAAAATCTAAATTTTATGGAAAATTGTAAAGTAATGGTAATTCTTGACTAGATTAATAAATGAATATTTAAGTGGAGGGAAATTCCATGTATAGTAAACTACTTGCTTTAGGTTTAATTATCGCAATGGTAATTTTTGCCAGTTGTGGTGGTCCAAAAGAAAGAAAAAAAATGTCAGAACTGGATACACCTGAATATCATTATAATCAAGGCAAAAAATATCTTGAAAGAAATGATTTAAAAATTGCATCAAATGAATTCAATTTAGCAAAAAGTTTAAAAAATGATTTTGCGCCTGCATACGAAGGACTGGCATTAGTTGATATAGAAAATAATAAATTAGAAGATGCCGAAAAGAAAATCAAAAAGGCACTAAGCATGGACAGTGATTGGATACCGGCAAATGTTGCTAAAGGACGGTGGTATACTGCAAAAGGGGAATATGAAGATGCTGTGGATGAATTGGAAGATGCTGTTGATGATGTAAATGACTCTGATTCAAAAATGGATAAAAAATCTGTAAAAATGGATGCATTTTATTATCTTGGTGTTGCCTACAAAGAGTGGGGAAAATATATTGATGCGCAGACAACTTTTCAAAAAATTCTGGTAATTGATAATACAAACGTAAAAGCCAGTAAAGCAATAAAGGAATTGGCTGAGTATCAGGCAGCTGTGGCGGGACAGTCACCGGAATTAAAGAAAATTGCTCGTCAAAAACAAATTTCTCGTTCCGATGTTGCTGTTTTATTTGTAACGGAATTGCCGTTGGATAAGATTTTTAGAAAAACAACAGTAAAGGAACAGATCAAATTTTCAGCGCCTGGACAAAAAACCATGGGCAAAAGAGATGATCCTTCAAAAGCAGCTGATGAAACAGTAGCTGCGGATGTTCCGGCAAATCATTGGGCAGTATCTTTTATAAATGAAGCGCTTCAAAGAGGGATTATAGAAAAATTTCCGGATGGTAACTATCATCCTGAAGAAAATGTTAACCGTGCTGAATTTGCCCGATTAATAGAACATTTTATGGTAAAAGCCTGGGATGATCGTAGTTTGGAAACCAAGTTTTTCGGACAAGTTTCTCCTTACTCAGATGTGCTAAATACAGCACCAATTTTTAATTCTATAATGGTTGTGACATCAAGAAATATTATTCCTGGATTTGATAATGGTACATTTAAACCATTAAGCCCGGTCACAGGAACAGAGTCACTAAATATTATAAGAAATCTTAAAGCACAATTCTAATTAAAACTGACCTCCGGGGTTACAAAAACTTTGGAGGTTATTTTTTCTAACATAAAAAATTATTGGATTGAATTTATGAAATCTCTAATAATAAGTTTATTGTTTTCAATATCCACCTTATTATATGCGCAGCAACCGCAAGAAGCCAAGCAAGTAGTTGCAAATGGTTTGGGAGCAATTTTAGCAGGTGATGAAGTAAAAGCAAGGGAAGACGCCATTTCAGCAGCTTTACGTAATGCTGTCGAACAAGTAGTCGGAACCATGATAGAATCTGATGTGTTAGTTGAAAATTATCAAACAGTTGAAGATAAAATTTATACCAGAACCGCCGGTTATGTTCAACAATATGATATTATTTCAACCAATAAACAGTCAGATAATGTTTTGGAAGTTACTGTCAGGGCAATGGTTAAGCTTTCCGACCTAAGGAATGATTTGCAAGGGATTGGTGTGTTGATTAGTCGTAAAGGAAAACCCCGGACAATGGTGTTAATTGATGAGCGAAATATTACAACAAATTATCATCAATTAATTGCAGACCTGAATACAACTGAAACTACTATAATGAACGAAATGATGAATCTTGGATTTCCTTTTGTTGATGCAGTTCAGGCAAAAAAGAATATCGCTCGTGATATGGCTCAGGCTGCGATTCAGGGAGATGCAGCTGTGGCAGCCAGCATTGCTACGAGGTTGGGTGCGGAAATTCTGATAATTGGTACAGCCATTAGTAAAGAAGCATCGGGGACGCCGGCTGTTGTGCGCAATGCAGGATTTAAATCATGCCAGGCAAATATAAATTTAAGAGTGATCCGGGCTGATGATGCAACAATTATTGCTGTAGCTTCTGCGCATGACAGAGCAGCGCATATAGATGAAATAACCGGAGGCAGCTTGGCTCTGGAAAAAGCGGCTAAAAAAGCAAGTAAAGAATTAGCGGAAAAGATAATTAAGGTATGGCAGCAGGATATTTATAGTGGTACACAGGTACAATTACAAGTATTGAATATATCAAGTTTTTCTCAATTAAACACCTTTAAAAATAGCCTTAGTTATTATATTCGCGGAGTTCAATCCGTAAACCAAAGAAGTTTCGAAGGTGGCTCAGCATTATTTGATATTGACATGAAAGGTAATGCAGAACAATTGGCTTCTGAATTGGAAGCGAAAGAAATTGAAGGTATACGAGTACAAGTAATTGGACTTACAGCGAATAAAG
>DAOWAQ010000396.1 GCA_030634505.1 Calditrichia bacterium | reverse complement strand
TTTAATCGGTTCGACGGATTTAATTCTAAACGGTTCAATAATTGTTTTCATTTGGATTCCTTTTTCTTTGGAGAGATTTCGAATACATGCAAATCTAAAAGATGAAATTTAATGAAGCAATTTTTTTCTTGAAGTCTTTAAAACTTTAGGTTATTTTTTATTGAATTTTACTTACTAAGGAATAAAATGATCAATGACATCTTTTTAAATTTCCAAATCGATTTAACATATTTACAGAAATAATATGACTACAATAGACTGGATTATACTTTTTGTCTATATATCTTTCATTATTGCCCTGGGATGGTGGGTAGGCAGAAAGCAGAAATCCCAGGAAGATTATTACCTTGGCGGACGGTCAATGCCTTCGTGGCAAATTGCATTATCGGTGATGGCAACACAGGTCAGCGCAATAAGCCTCATTGGAGCTCCGGCATTTATAGCTTTAAAAGCGAACGGAGGATTGGTTTGGCTTCAATATGAATTTGCAATTCCTTTAGCCATGATGTTTATAATGTTAATTTTAATTCCAATGTATCATCGAATACATTCAGTTACCATTTATGAATATCTTGAATTGCGATTTGGGGAAAAAACACGTTTGCTTATTAGTGCTGTTTTTCTATTAAGCCGTGGATTAGGATCAGGGGTAATGTTATTGGCAACTGCAATTGTTACTGCCGTTTGTCTCGATTGGGAGCTTTCACAAACAATACTGTTGATTGGATTGGTCGCCATTGTTTACACAACATTTGGTGGCATTGTTGCCGATATTTATTCTGACATTATTCAATTATTTATTCTATGGGGCGGTGCAATTTTAACATTAATTTTAATATGGTTAAATATTGATACCAGTGATCTGTATTTAATTTTTAATGACCCTGCAAGACTAAAAGTTTTTGAATTCAATGCAACCGGTTTGGGTGACGGACAAACATTTGCTTTCTGGCCGATGTTAATTGGTGGATTTTTCCTATATCTATCATACTATGGTTGTGACCAAAGTCAGGCCCAAAGACTATTAACTACTGCGACAGCAAAGGAAGCAAAAAAATCACTTATGATTAACGGTATCTTTCGTTTTCCATTAGTATTAACCTATTCTGCCGTTGGATTATTACTTATTCCATTTTTATATGCCAATCCTGATTTTGCTGCAAAATTGAACGGACAACAGCCGGATTTTCTTGTTCCTTATTTCTTAATTGAATATATGCCTGCGGGTGCATTAGGATTAATAATTGCTGGATTTTTTGCTGCATCCATGTCCAGTATTGACAGCGCTTTGAACTCACTCAGCGCAGCTTCTTTTAAAGATTTCCTTATTAAAATAAATCCCGAACTGGAAAACATTTCTGACAAAAAACAATTATTATATTCGCGTTGGTTAACCATATTTTGGGGTATTATCGCTACATTATTTGCTTTGCAAATGGTTGGTGGTTCTGAGACAGTTTTAGAACTGGTAAATAAAATAGGGTCGGCATTTTATGGACCGGTTCTGGCAACATTTTGGTTAGGTATGCTAACAAAAACAGCAAATGAAAAGGGCACCATTTCCGGTTTATTACTCGGTGTAGGATTTAATATATTTTTATGGCAATTCTATGGTAGCGAAGTATCTTGGTTATGGTGGAACTTTTTTGGATTTTTAATAACATTTGTATGTGGTTTTTTGATAAGTAGCATTTATAATAAGGAAGAAATTGAAGATAGATTAATTTTGCATTTTTCAGAATTGATAAAACTTAATAGTACAAAAAAGTACTTTTATGTTCTTTCAATTGTTTTTGTATTAATAATTTCAGGAAGTTATATTATTGAGGTATTACTCAGTCCTTAAAACCAAAAAACTTTATAACGCTTTCAATTGTAGCAATTGACTCTTCATCAACCTCTTCTAAACTAAATCCGGTTTCAAAAAAATCTGAAATCGTGCCTTTTTTGCTCCAAAGACTTTTTGCTGAAAATTCTACATGAGTTTTTTTACCAATTGGTTGGGGTAATTCCATCCGCAAATTGTAAACCTTATCTGTAAAGATGGAATCGTCACTAATTAACATGATGCCTTTGGAATGAATATCTGCCATAAATCCTAATGGATTTTTAGATTTTCCGTTATAAACCTTCAGATAGTAAATTAAATGTCTTCTTTTTAATTCTCTTTTTTCAAGCATTTAATCCTCCTGCGAAACGATTCTATATTATATTTCGCACGGTAAAACATTTCCTTTATTTCTTTTAATCATTATCGGGAAAAACTTTAAATGATGAGTAAACAGGACAGTGATCTGATATATTTTTATAAAACTCAGGGAATTCACCGACAAATTCGTTTTTCATATCCGAACAATATCCACCAACTTTTGTAGAATTTTCTATATATTCGATTTTGGCATCAGAGGAGATAAAAAGATGGTCTATGGTTCCCGATTCAATTCTGTCTACATTCCAATCCGGGCGCCAATATTGTGTGATTAATGTATCAATTTCAGAAACCGGCCAAAAGTATTGATGCTTTTCTAACAGTGGTAAAAATTCAGTATACCTGTCTTTTGAGACATTGTTAAAATCTCCCAATAATATTATATCTGATTCATTATCTGCCGGCAAATCATTCATTATGGTATCCAGAAATTCCCATTGCCTTTTTCTTTCCGGGTAACCTCGTGGCGAAGCTTTTAAATGAACAACTATCACATGAAAATCAAAACCATCAGGCAAGGATTTAAAATATGCACGCAATGCGGGACGATGTCTGTCCATTCTTCCCAAAG
>DAOWAQ010000316.1 GCA_030634505.1 Calditrichia bacterium | reverse complement strand
AGTATAGTTTTGTTATCATCTTTGAGAGCTATTTTTGAATCCACAGAAATTTTTGAGGCAATATCATCATTTACAGCCAACACAATAGGCACAGGCCAAACTGTTCCATCTGCAAGTCTTACATTATCTATTACATTGCCGTAATCTTTTAAATTCATGAAACCGGTTAATGGACTTAGGGCGCCGCTTGATAACATTTCAAGGTCGGCAATGATATATTCATCCACCACTACTCCCTGCAATGATTCGGCTTCCTGCATTAACTTTTGACGTTCTGCTCCATCTACCATTAAATTAACTAATTTACCACCATGAGGTTGTATCACTTTTTACTCCTTCATATTTTATTATTTTACAATTAGAAAAATTTTTGATACTATGAAGCGAAAATGTTTCCGCTTTTGTTATGCTTTTACTATTTTTTCTTTATTCTGAGTAATCTTATCGGTTGCATTGCGTGTATCAACAATTAGCTGTGCATGTTCAGCAATGAAATCAAAATCATATACTGAATGATCTGTAGAGATTAAAACACAATCATATTTTGCTAAATTCTCAGGAGAAAGTTCAACACTTTCTCTCTGAATATCATACATGCGCATACTGGGCAATACCGGAACAAATGGATCATTATAATCAACTTCTGCTCCTTTGTGAATCAAAATTTCCATAAGTTTAAAGGAAGGTGATTCCCTGGGATCATCAATATCTTTCTTATAAGCAGCACCTAAAACCAAAATTTTAGAATTTTTTAAACTCTTTCCACGATCATTCAATGCATCCATTACTTTATTAATCACCCAAAATGGCATAGAAGTATTTATTTCACCAGCCAGTTCAATAAATCTTGTATTTATTTCATATTCACGGGCTTTCCAGGTTAGATAAAACGGATCGATTGGGATACAATGCCCTCCCAATCCGGGACCAGGATAAAACGGCATATAGCCAAATGGTTTTGTTTTAGCTGCATTAATAACTTCCCAAACATCAATTCCCATTTTATCGAGTATCATTTTCATTTCATTTACAAGAGCAATATTTACACTTCTAAATATATTTTCAAGTAGTTTTGTTGCTTCAGCTGCCTGGCTGCTAGAGACAGGTATAGTTTCTACAATTACTTTATCATAAAGCGCTTGAGTCAATTTTCTTCCAATTTCAGTATTTGCGCCAATGACTTTTGGAATAGTTTTGGTGTTAAACTTGGGATTATTAGGATCTTCACGTTCAGGTGAAAATGCAACCCAAAAATCCTCGTCTCCCTTAAGTCCTGATTTTTCGAGAATCGGTTTTAATAACTCTTCTGTAGTTCCCGGATAAGTCGAACTTTCTAAAACAACCAATTGACCTTTTTGTAAATATTTTGAAATTGTTTCAGCTGTGTTTGCAATATAGCTTGTATCCGGTTCTCTATGTCGGGTTAACGGTGTTGGGACACAGATCAGAATACAATCCACTTTTTCAATTTTTGAAAAATCTGTAGTAGCTTCAAATAAATTTGATGCCCTAACTTTTTGCACTCTTTCACTGGCTATATGTTTTATATAAGATTTACCTGAATTTAAGGATTCCACTTTCTTGCTATCAATATCAAATCCAACCGTTTGGAATCCCTCTTCAACAAATTCCATTAATAAAGGTAATCCCACATAACCTAATCCAACCACTCCAATTACTGCTTCCTGGTTCTCAATTTTTGATAATAAATCCACATTAGCTCCTGTATCTTGCAATATTATAAAGGTATTCTTAATTAATAAATGTTATTTGTTAATTTGCATTACTTCTACCAATACAAAAATAATCTAATCCAATTTTTTTTAGTCTTTTTGGTTGATATAGATTTCTTCCATCAAATATAACGTGTGATTTTAAAGACTCTTTTATCAAATAAAAATCAGGTTCCCTAAATTCATTCCATTCTGTCATAATGATTAAACCATCTGTATTTTCAAGACTATCATATCTTTTTTCAAAAAGAAACAATTCTTTATCTATTTTATCTCCAAAAATTCTTTTCGTTTCAGTTAGGGCTGCAGGATCGTGCGCCTGAATTTTCGCACCATGTTTAATTAGTTCATTTATCATTTCAATTGATGGCGCTTCACGCATATCATCCGTACGGGGTTTAAAAGCAAGTCCCCACATGGCAAAAACTTTATCTTTTATATTACCTTTGAAATATTTTAATATTTTGTCCATTAAAACCGTTTTTTGTTTAATATTTACTTCTTCCACAGATTTTAATATTGCTAAATCATGATTATTCTCTTGCGCGGTCTTAATTATTGCTTTTACATCTTTTGGAAAACATGATCCACCATATCCGGTTCCCGGAAAAATAAAATATGGACCAATCCTAACATCACTTCCAATACCTTTCCGCACCATTTCAACATCAGCTCCAACTTTATCACACAAATTAGCTATATCGTTCATAAAGGATATTTTTGTTGCCAACATTGAATTTGCTGCATATTTTGTGATTTCCGCACTTTTCTCATCCATCACTATAATTGGTTTTCCTGTGCGAACAAAGGGCATATAAAGATTTCTCATGATTTCTGCTGCTTCTTCATTTGCAGTTCCAATAACAACCCGATCAGGTTTCATAAAATCATTAATTGCAGTACCCTCTTTTAAAAATTCGGGATTTGAAACAACGGCTACTTCATGTTTTGTGTGTTTTTTTATTTCTTTAGTAACTTTTTCAGCAGTACCTACCGGAACAGTACTTTTATCAACAACAACCTTGAACTCATTCATATGAGCACCAATTGACTTTGCCACGTCTAAAACATGGGACAAGTCTGCTGATCCATCTTCACCGGGGGGTGTTCCTACAGCAATAAGAATAACTTTCGATTTTTCTACGGCGTATTTTGTATCTGTTGTAAATTCTATTCGATCCTCATTAACATTTCGTTTAATATATTCTTCTAATCCCGGTTCGTATATTGGTACAATACCATTTTTTAATGACTTTATTTTATTCTCATCTATATCAACACAAATTACGTCATTACCAACGTCTGCGAAGCAAACTGCTGCGACCAACCCAACATAACCACTGCCAAATACTGATACCCTCATTATTTCTCCTGTTATTTCAAAATATTAATCTTTAAAGTTAATAAATTTTAAATTTATTTTTGTGATAAAAAACGCTGAAATTGTATTATTTAATTTTACGCTACTAAAAATATTTAGGATTTGCGAATTTTACGTTTTTTCCTCTTTGATTGAGCACCATAATAATAATGATAATATTGGTAATAACTTGATCCATAATTATTATCATAATCAACATTATTCAATACCACTCCCAAGACACGTGCTTTTACATTTTCTAAAAGTGTAGTTGCCCTGGCAATAGCATCTTTGTTGGTCTGCCCAGATGAAACTACTAAGAAAACGCAATCAACCTT
>DAOWAQ010000035.1 GCA_030634505.1 Calditrichia bacterium | reverse complement strand
CATTGATGGTAAAACTCCTCAGTTTTTTAGATCACTCGCCAAAGAATTTCACATTCATGTTTTTGCCGGATTAATTGAAGAAGAAAATGGGAATTATGTTAATACTTTAATTCACATTAATCGGGAAGGCAAAATTGCTGTAAAATATCAAAAAATCCATCCGTTTTCATTTTCAGGCGAAAATCGACATTATAATCCTGGAAACACTCCCGTAATAACATCGATCGATGGAATCAGGATTGGTTTAAGCATATGCTATGATTTACGGTTTCCTGAATTATTCAGATACTATGGAAAGGAAAGAGTTGAAGCGATCATTAATATTGCTAACTGGCCTGTTCAACGCATTGAACATTGGCAGCATTTGTTAAAAGCAAGAGCAATTGAAAATCTATGTTATGTGATAGGTGTTAATAGGGTAGGTAAAGATAAGGGAAATGACTATAGCGGTCAATCTGCAATTTACGGCCCGTTAGGTGAAAATTTATTGACAATTAATAATATTGAAAATATAGAATCAATTAATTTGGATTTCGAAAAAGTAAAAACTACTCGGGCTCAATATCCTTTTTTAGACGACATAAAGCTTTTAAAATAATTTTTTTTTAGAATTCAGTCAATGATTTATGTTTGATTTATTGATTAATTTTTGAATAATAGTACTTCGGAATAAATCTAATATAAATTTCATTTATACTTTAAATTTCGATTAATTATAATTTTTATTATAGTAAATTGTTCAAAAAAGGAGCTTTATATGAGAAAAATTTTATACACTTTATTTTCAATATTGTTGTTTTCGGCAATTTGCGCAGCCCAAACACTTCACGTAATTGAAACAAATGCAGGCAATGTTTTCTCTACGTCAGATATTACTGTTGAAGTACAAGACACAGTTAGATGGATAAATAGTTCGAGTGGTTCTCACAATGTTGTCGCTGATGATGGAAGTTACACAAGTGGCGCCGCTTCAACCAACCAGTGGGTGTTTGATCATATTTTTACGACGACCGGGGATAGCCGTTATTATTGCTCCGTCCACGGTAGTGCGGGAGGAGTAGGAATGTCAGGGATTGTACATGTAACCAATGTTTCGAAAATTTTAGAGAATAATTCTGAAATTAGGATTTTTGAACTACATCAAAATTATCCCAATCCATTTAATCCTACTACGAATATACAATACAATCTGACGGAAAGTGATTTGGTGACATTAACTATATATAATTCTGCGGGACAAAAAATAAAATCACTTGTAAATTCTTTTCAATCAAGTGGAAGTCATGCGGCTTCATGGGATAGTAGAAATGATAATGGGGCGTTAGTGAGTAGTGGAATATATTATTATATATTAAATGCCGGAAGTGACAAAAGTTTATCTGGAAAAATGATTTTACTGAGATAGAATATTTAAATTTAATTATTTATTTTTAAGGTTTGAATAAGATTTTTTATTCAAACCTTTTTTTGTTTCTGTGATCAATTTAATATTGTTATTATTTTTTGTACACTACTGATAAAAAAAGTTGTTTGAACAGTAATATTGTTTTAAATTGCACGACTTTGGTAAAAACCCCGGTGAGGGGAATCTTGTTTAAGGAGGTAATTTAATTTATGTCTGAAGAGAAAAAAGACACAGCTGTAAAAAATGAAGCACCAATCGAAGAAAAGGAAGAACAAAAGAAGGGTGTTTCGGAAAAATTACAGGAAGATCCTGTAGAGGTTGGTGAAAACGAACCTAAGAGTGGTGAAGTTAAGAAGGAAGAAGAAGTAGAAGCAGAAGCAGTAGCAGTAGCAGTAACAGCAGAGGTAAAGAAGGAAACTATAAGTGAGCCCAAGGAAGAAGAAAAGGCTGAATTTCAAGAAGAAATTGTAAAGCTTGAAGATATCACAGAAGAATCCGAATATCCACCGGAGGAATATGAATTTTTAACAGGTCTTTACAATAAAACATTGTCGAAGGTTAAAGAAGGAGATATAATTTCAGGTAAGGTATTGGATATAACTGAAAAAGAAGTTATAGTTGATATAGGATTTAAATCAGAAGGAATTGTTCCTTTAGATGAATTCGATAATATTGAAGACTTAAAAGCCGGTGATAATGTTGAATTTTATTTGGAAACAATTGAAGATATTGGTGGTCAATTAATTCTTTCAAAAAGACGTGCAGATTTTGTTCGCGTTTGGGAAAGCGTAGTTCAAAAGCATGAATCAGATGAAATCGTTACCGGAACAATTACAAGACGTATCAAAGGTGGTATGGTTGTTAATTTAAACGGTGTTGATGCATTCTTGCCCGGTTCACAAATAGATGTAAAACCAATTAGGGATTTTGATTCCTTCCTTGGAAAAGAATTGGAATTTAAGATTGTAAAAGTAAATTATCCTCGTCGAAATATTGTTGTATCTTCCCGCGTGCTTATTGAAAAAGAAATGGAAAGTCAAAGAGATGATATTTTACAGACAATTGAACGTGGTCAGGTAAGAAAAGGAACTGTTAAGAATATAACAGATTTTGGAGTATTTATTGACCTTGGTGGTGTTGATGGATTGTTACACATTACAGACCTAAGTTGGGGAAGAGTAAATCATCCGTCTGAAGTTGTAAAACTTGACGAAGAAATTGATGTTGTGATTTTGGACTACAATGAAAACAAAGACAGAATATCTTTGGGAAGAAAACAACTTATTAAACACCCCTGGGAAAATATTGAAGACAAATATCCAGTTGAAGCCACTGTAACAGGAAAGGTTGTAAGTATTACCGATTATGGTGCATTTATTGAATTAGAAACTGGTATAGAAGGATTGATTCATATTTCTGAAATGTCCTGGTCGCAACATATTAAACATCCAAGTCAAATATTAAATGTTGGACAATCAGTTGAAGCCAGAGTATTAAACATTGAATCTGAAGATAAAAAAATATCGCTTGGTTTAAAACAACTTGAACCGGATCCCTGGGAAAAGATTGAAGGTAAATATCCACTTGATTCAAAACACAATGGTACTGTTCGTAATTTAACTCAGTTTGGAGCTTTTGTTGAATTAGAAGAAGGAATTGATGGATTGGTGCATATATCAGATCTGTCATGGACAAAAAAAATAAGGCATCCAAGTGAAATAGTTAAAAAAGGTGATGAGATTGATGTAATCGTTCTGGGAATAAATCGGGATGAAAGAAGAATAGCATTAGGTCACAAACAGATCGATACGAATCCTTGGGATGCATTTGAAGAGAGTTACAAAATTAATACTGAAACAGAAGGTACCGTTGTCCGTTTAATTGATAAAGGTATTATTGTAACTTTGCCTTTAGGGGTTGATGGTTTTATTCCAACAACTCATTTGGGTCATTCAAAATTAAAAAAGGCTTCTGATTATTATAAAGTTGATGATAAAGTACCTGCAAAAGTAATTGAATTTGATAAGGAAAATAAAAAAATTGTTTTGTCAGTTACTGAATATTTCAAGGAAAAAGAAAATAGTGAATTAGAAGGATATCTTTCTAAACAGGGTGTAGAGAAAACAACTTTGGAAGACTTGTTAAAACCCGGCAGTAAGCCTGTGGCAACAAAGGTTAAAGAAGAAAAGCAAGAAGTTGTTGAGGAAAAAGCCGATTCCAAAAAGGTAACTGTTAAAAAAGATAAAGAAGAAGAAAAATCTGAAGTTTCTGAAAAAGAAACAAAAGCTTCCCAAAAGGAAGACAATAAAAAAGAAGAACCTAAGAAGAAAGCAAAATCTAAAAAAGAAACAAAAAGTAAAAAAGATGATGATGCTTCAAAAATAGAACCTGAATCTGAAGAAAAAGAAGAGGAAAAACCTTAATTCTATTTTTGATATCTGTTATAATTATAAGGGTCAGAAATAATTCTGACCCTTTTTTGTTTTAATAATCTTAAATCTTTAACCTAACTAAATTATTTATATAACTTTCCGAAAATAATTGTTGAATCAATCTAAAAAATTTGTTTTAATTTATATTCATTTTTGTCGTATCTTAGTGGAAAAATTTTTAATTGATAGTAAAATGGATTTTTAATTTTTTTATAAAAGAATAAATTTATTATTACTAAACAAGAATTATTTATATGCTATCAGTTTTTAGACCATTATTTAAAGAATTAGGCGTAGATCTGGGTACAGCTAATACGGTTATTTTTTTAAACAAAAAAGGATTTATTATAAACGAGCCTTCCGTGGTTGCTTTAGATCAAAATAATAAAACTTTTGCTCTAGGAAAAGAAGCCAAAGAAATGATGGGTAAAATCGGTAGTTCTGTGCGGGTTATCCGACCACTAGCAGATGGTGTAATTGCTGATTTTGAAGCTGCGGATGCAATGGTTCGAGGATTTATAAAAGCTGCCAAGATTCATAGATTTATGATTGGTAGAGTTGTGATGGGTGTTCCTACCGGGATTACGGAAGTAGAAAAAAGAGCTATTATTGAATCTGCCGAAACTGCTGGTGCAAGAGAAGTTTATTTGGTCGCTGAACCGATGGCAGCTGCAATTGGAATAGGTATTGATATTAGTGCAAGCCATGCAAATATGATAGTTGATATTGGAGGTGGCACTACGGATATAGCGGTTATTAATTATGGAGGTATTGTTGTTGATAACACTATTCGTGTCGCAGGGGATGAGCTTAATGACGCAATAATAAGGCACATGAAGAATCAATACAATCTTAAAGTTGGTGAAGTAACTGCTGAACGAATTAAGATGGAACACGGAAGTGTAATAGATAAAAAAAATAATGAAAAATTTATAGTAAAAGGATTAGATACAACCAATGGATTGCCTCGTCAGTTAGAATTACCATATTCTTTTTTCTCAGAGGCTTTACATGATGTTTTGGTTACAATAATATCGGCAATATTAAACACGTTAGAAATGCTTCCCGAAGAATTGTCAGCAGATATAATTGACAGAGGAATTATATTAACAGGCGGCGGTTCCTTACTAAGGGGGCTCGATGAATTAATTCTGCAAAAAACAAATTTACCGGTAAGTATTGCAGACAATCCACTGTATACAGTTGCAATTGGTACCAGTGAAATATTGTTCGATTTTAAAAAATATAAAAATGTATTTATGAAAATGTAAAATTTACCAGTTGTATTTTTATTACTTCATATTAAAAAGTACACTCATAATAATCATATTAACATGATATATAAGACACTCATAATCTTACTAGTTTTTTTTCAAATCAATTTCGCTAAGGATTGGGTTGATGAAAATATTGAATTAACTATAAATGGAAAATTCAATCAGGCATTATTATTACTTGATCAAAAGATACAAAAAGATTCAACCAGGTATGAAGCTTATTTCTATTTAGCAGCAACCCTAAATTCAAAAATGACTCATTTTGAAAATTTTAAATTTGAAGAAGAATTTCTTTCTGCGATTGATAAAACTATATTTTTAATAAATTTAAAGCAGAAAGAAAATATTGAATTATCCGATTCGTTAAAAGCACAATATTTGTTTTATCTCGGTAGTTCTTATGGTTATCGCGGGTATTTTGAGGGTAGAAAAGGGAATTGGTATTCAGCGTTATCAGATGGAATGAAAGCTATAGATTTATTAGAGCAAGCAGTGGATTTGGATTCAACTTTATTTAAAGCTTATTTAGGTATAGGTACTTATGATTATTGGTCATCCAGTAAAATTAAATTTGCATTATGGATTCCATTTATCTCCGATAACAGGGAGAGAGGAATTGAGATGATCCGTAAAAGTTTGATTGAAGAAGGGCCTGCAAGATACATGGCCATGCATCAGTTGGTGTACATATTGTTAGATTATGGTCGTTACAAGGGTGCATTGATTTATGCAGAAACCATAATTAAAGAATACCCTGAAAGTCAATTTATGTGGTGGGCTTATTCCCATGTCCATTATAAAATGCGCAATTATGATAAAGCAATTGCGGCATATAAAGTTTTATTAGGTTTAATACAAAAGGATATTGAAGCTAATCCAGCGCATATCATTAAATGTAATTTAAAAATAGCACAATTATATTATGAAAGTTCAAATTATTTAGAGTGTATCACTCATTGTAATAATATTCTTAATGATGAGAATTTAAATTCTTTATCAGAAAAGCTTGAAGACGAAATTTCGGAAGCTTTAGAATATTTTGAATTATCAAATGAAAAAATATCAAATAAGTAATATCTTTAGTATAATGATATTATATATTGTAACAAAGAATAGATTTCAAACTTGATTCAAAAATTATGATGTTTTAAATTCACACTCTGTTATTTACAGGGGCACAGACTGAACTGCAGTATTAGGTCTTCAATAAAAATTGAGTAATAAACCTGGTTATCACAATAATTAATTTGCAATAAAAAAAGGAATTATGGGTAGAATAATAACAATAGCTAATCAAAAAGGTGGAGTAGGTAAAACTACGACTGCTATAAATTTATCTAGTTGTTTAGCTGTAGCTGAAAAAAAAATATTATTAGTTGATGTTGATCCCCAGGCAAATGCAAGTAGTGGAATTGGGGTATTTCTGGAAGAAAATCAACCTTCGATATATGACTCACTTGTAAATAATCAAAGACTTGATGAATTAGTACAAAAAACATCGGTACCTTTTTTAGATTTAATACCATCGCATATAAAACTTGTTGGAGCCGAGGTTGAACTTGTAAATATTTCTTCAAGAGAGAAAATATTAAAAAAAGCTTTATCTCCGCTTAAAGAAATTTATGAATATATTTTTATAGATTGCCCGCCTTCATTGGGGTTGCTCACAATTAATGCGCTCACAGCAGCAGATTCAGTTTTGATTCCGATTCAATGTGAATATTATGCTCTTGAAGGTTTGAGTCAATTATTAAATACCATACATTTGGTTCAAAAAAATTTGAATAAAGATCTCGCAATCGAAGGTGTATTACTAACTTTGTTTGATAATAGGTTAAATTTGTGTAACCAGGTAGCCGAAGAAGTACGAGAATATTTCAAAGAAAAAGTTTATAGTACTGTAATTAACAGAAACGTTAGATTAGGAGAAGCGCCAAGTTTTGGCAAGCCTATTTTGATGTATGATGCTTTGTGTATAGGAAGTCAAAATTATATGAGTTTGGCAGAGGAAATAATAAAAAATGAATAAAATGAGACTGGGCAGGGGCCTGAATGCACTAATTCCTCAACAAGACCTGGATGAACAAACTCAAAATAAAATATCAGAAATCAAAGTTTCAATTATAAAGCCAAATCCTTATCAACCTCGTATTGATTTTAATCCTGATACATTAGAAGAATTAAAACAATCAATAAAGGAAAAAGGAATTATACAACCTATAACAGTACGTAAAATTGATAATCATTATGAACTAGTAGCTGGTGAAAGAAGATTGCGTGCCGCAATCGAAATTGAATTAGATAAGATTCCTGCATATACTATTGAAGTGGATTCTAAAGAAGAAATGCTCGAGTTGGCAATAATTGAAAATGTACAACGGGAAAAATTAAATCCTATAGAACAGGCATTAGCATTCCAAAGGCTAATAACGGAATGTAAACTGACACAAGATATTGTTGCTCAAAAAATTGGTAAAGACAGGACAACAGTAACAAATTTATTAAGACTTTTGAAGTTACCAGAAGAAATTCAAAAAACAGTAAAAACAGGTGAGATATCAGTTGGTCATGCACGTACTTTGGTATCTGTTGAAGATCGGGAAGATCAGAAATCATTGTGGTCAAAGACAATTAGAAACAGTTATTCGGTTAGAAAATTAGAAAAACTGGTAAAAGAATTATTGGAAATAAAACCCAAAAAAAATATTGTAGCAAAAAAAGATTCGATTTACTTTCATAAGATTGAGGAAAACTTGAGAAATATTTTTGGTACAAAGGTTTCTGTACGCTCACGAAAAGAAGGTGGAAGTATTGAGATACAATTTTATTCTCCTGAAGATTTAGATAGACTAATTGAGATTTTTGACAAGTTCGATTAATGTTTCATTTAATTACAAAAGAATTAAAATTAAAATATTGCATAAACTGTAATAAATCTATAAATTTTAAGCTGTTATAATGTATAGTTAAAGCCGTGGCAAGAAGAAAAAATAGAACAAAATATTATAATTTTCTTTTGATACCTGATGATGAAAAGGCAGCTAAAAGTTTAAAATTGAATGCAAATCTCATCAGGTTTTTGATTGTTTTTATAGTATTACTTCTAGTGGCAATTGTCTCAGGTGCTGCAACATACTGGAAAGTGGCGTCACTTGCGATCGATTATTATAGTGTACTAGATGAAAATGAACAATTGAAGAAAAGTTTGCAAAAATTTGACGAAGTACGAAAAGAATTCGACAAAGTAAAAATGATGGACCAAAAACTGAGATCATCGCTATCTGGTTATGTCAAAATTAAAGAAAATTCTGAAGACATGAAAAATGGAAATGATCAATTTGTTTTTTCAGATTTTGGGTCCCGTGAGATAAGCAGATCGTTGTTCAATTCATTGCCGGATTTATTACCTGTTGAAGGATTTATAACGCGGGGCTTAGAGGCAAAGTCATTTTCAAAAGATTTACATCTGGGTATTGATATTGCTGCGACAAAAGGAACTCCGATAAAAGCTACTGCTGATGGTTTGGTCATTTTTTCAGGATATACTATTGAAGAAGGCAATATTATAATTCTAAAACACAGAAATAATTTTTATTCATTTTATAAACACAATTTGACAAATCTATGTAGTGAATTGGAATATGTTAAAAAAGGGCAGGCAATCGCTTTATTAGGAGACACAGGAGAGGTTAGTTCAGGGGCGCATGTCCATTTTGAAATTTGGAAAGGACAAAAACCTGTTGATCCATTGATATATATACGAGGTGCAGAAGAATATCTGCGGTAAAAATGGAAAGGAATCATTGTGGCATTTAAAGAAAGTTCAAGTTCATCATCAACTGAATTAAACTTTATAGGTGGTGGTACTGTTGTTGAAGGTACTGTCCGGACAGACAATAGTGTTCGAGTTGATGGCAAATTAAAAGGTAAACTGATTTGTAAGAATACATTAACTGTTGGTTTAAATGGTGAAATTGATGGTGAGGTTCAAGCGAAGAATGCAATTGTTGGAGGCAAGATTAAAGGAAAAGTTTCAATCGTCGAGAAATTAGTATTGGAATCCAAATCGGTTTTGATTGGTGAGTTAAAAGCCAGCAAATTGATTATTGATGAGGGTGCAGTATTTGATGGAACGTCGGATATGGGAAATAAAAAAGAAGAACCTGAACCTTATAAAAAACCGATTATATCCCAAAATCCATCTCAATAATGTCATCCTTTGAGAAGCAAAAACAAAATGATCAGGAATCACAAGTATCAAATCTTTCTATAGCTTATAGGAAAGCAGCGCCTTATTTAAACCTGGTTTATATATTAATTGCTTCTATTTTAATGTTTGGTGCACTGGGTTGGTTCGCAGATGATTTTTTCCAAGCCAAACCCATATTTACTGTTTTAGGTATTTTTGTTGGTCTAGGGATTGGATTTTATAGTTTTTTTAAATCATTAAAACAATTAGAAAAAAATAACAATTGAAATTTTTTATTTATAGCATAACAATCATTTCCCTACTGTTTTTTGTTTTGTTAACAGCTTTAGATTTATCCGGCAGTTATACACTGTCAATTGGATTGGGATGGCTAATAGCTTTTCTATATATTGTTACTGGATTTATTTTATTTTTTATTGCATTAAAAGTCAAGAATAAATCATTCGGAAAAATGGTTACACTCTCAGTATTTGGTAGATTAATATTTGCCTTAAGTGGAATAGCCTTAGTCGTAAAATCTTTGGATATTCATAATACGGTTTTTATAATTACTCTTTTTTCTTTTTATTTCATTTTCCAAATAATGGAAGTAGTAGGATTAAACAAAATTTCAATAAAGGGAGCTTAGCTTAGATGGCATTATGGACTGTGGCGACTGTATCTGAAAATGCAAAAAATGGACATGAAGAAAATGTCGGCGAATTTATTATTCATCACGTGCAGAATTCCTCTGAATGGAATATTTTCGGCTTTCATTTGCAATTACCGCAATTTGAACCGATAAATGTATTTGGGATCTCAATAGATTTATCAATTACGAATCATGTTGTGATGCTTTGGCTGGCAGCAATATTTCTACTTGTTCTTTTTAGGTTTTCATTCAAAAGAGATCGCCTGGTTCAAACCGGATTTGCTTCATTGTTGGAAATGCTTATCATTTTTCTTAGAGATGAAATTGCAATTTCAAACCTGGGTAAAAAAGACGGTATTAAATTTACTCCGCTTATTGCGACATTTTTCTTTTTTGTTTTGACCTGTAATTTGATGGGACTAATTCCCCTTTTTACAACACCTACAGGGAATATCAACGTTACAGCGGCCTTAGCATTGGTTACATTTTTTACCGGTCAATTTTATGGAATAAAACAAAACGGTTTTTTTAAATATTTTAAGTCATTAGTTCCCGCAGGGGTACCACTGCCACTATTTCCTTTATTGTTTGTTATTGAAATAATGGGATTATTGGCAAAACATTTTGCATTAATGATGCGATTATTTGCGAATATGGTAGCAGGACATATTGTAATATTTGCATTTTTAAGTTTAATTATAATTTTAAAATCTTTTTGGGTGATTGTTGCACCGTTCTCAATAGGATTTGCTATATTTGTTAATTTTTTAGAAATATTAGTTGGTTTTATTCAAGCTTATGTATTTACAATATTATCAACTTTGTTTAT
>DAOWAQ010000344.1 GCA_030634505.1 Calditrichia bacterium | reverse complement strand
GTTTTTGGCAGCGCTATTGAAGCAGTAGAATGTGCAGTGGAAATTCAGTTGGAATTGCAGCAAAAACCATTAATTCCTTTGCGGATTGGTTTGCATGTCGGGGATATTGTTTATGCTGCTGATGGTGTCTATGGGGATGCTGTAAATATTGCTTCACGAATTGAAACCTTATCAATATCCGGTGGAATATTAATTTCAGGTAAGGTTTATGATGAAATAAAAAATCACCCGGAACTTCCAGCAAAATCTATGGGAGAATACGAACTAAAAAATGTTAAACGCCCGATCCATGTATTTGCAATAAGTAAAGATGGATTAGCTGTCCCTGCACCTAATGATTTAAAATCAAAAGCTAAAACTTCTATTAAAAGTATTGCCGTACTTCCATTCGTTAATATGAGCGCTGATCCTGAAAATGAGTACTTCAGCGATGGAATTACCGAAGAATTATTAAACGCACTAACAAAAGTGGATGGATTACAGGTAACATCCAGAACGTCTTCGTTTGCTTTCAAAGGAAAAAATGAAGATGTTCGCCAGATTGGAACTCAATTAAATGTGAGCTCTGTGTTGGAGGGAAGCGTCAGGAAAGCCGGAAACAAAGTCCGGATCACTGCACAGCTGGTAAATGCTGTTGATGGTTATCATATATGGTCGGAAGTTTATGACAGAAAATTAGAAGACATATTTGAAGTGCAGGATGAAATATCCCGGAAAATTGCCAACACGCTAAGAGAGAAACTCACCGGAAGTGAAGCAAAAGAACAGATAGTAAAATCTCCCACAAAAAATCTTGACGCTTATAATAAATATCTTAAAGGACGATTTTATTACAATAAATGGTCTCCCCTGGATGCCAAAAAAGCGATTGAGTATTTTGAAGAAGCCATCACTATTGAAAAGAATTTTGCTTTACCCTATTCAGGATTGTCTGCAAGTTATTGTCTTTTAGGATCGATGGGACAGCTGCCATCCGATATGGCTTTTCCAAAAGCAAAGAAAGCCGCGATTAAATCATTGGAACTGGATGAAAATCTTGCCGAATCACATGCCAGCTTAGCTTGGATTCAATTTTTTTATGAGTTGGATTGGAAGGGCGCTGAAAAATCTTACAAAAATGCCATAGCATTAAATCCTGATTCGGCCGAAGCGCACCAGGCATATGGAGTAAGTCTGCTTGTTAAAGAAAAACATGAAGAAGCTATAGCGGAATTGGAATTAGCTATCAAACTTGATCCTCTCTCACTACCAATTAATTTTTCGTTTTCATTTGTCCTGTATTGCTCCGCGAGATTTGAAGACGCTCTTAACCAATATAATAAAACACTGGAAATTTATCCTGCATTCAGAAGCGCTTTGGAAGGTAAAGGTTATATTTATTCACGAATGGGTGAACATGATAAATCTATAAAAATCTTTAAACAAATATATGAACAAACAGACGATCCGCTTAAAGGCGTGAGCGGTCTTGGATATGCCTATGCTAAAGCAGGTAAAGTTAAAGAGGCAAAAAAGTGTTTGCAGAAATTAAAAATGAGGGAACAAAAAGAAAAAGACGTAGCTTTATTTATGGATTTTGCAATTATCTATTCGGGTTTAAAGAATATTGACAAAGTATTTTATTATTTCGAAAAAGCCATTGAAGCAAGAGTTGGAATTCTAATTATGTTCGCAGATCCGGAATGGAAAGAACTAAGACTTGACCCCAGGTTTAAAAAATTAAAAAAGATAATTAAACAATAGAGTTCTGTTTGTAAATTAATCTAAAGATAATTCGACTAATTATTCATTTTAATATTTGTTGAAACAGGGATAATTAAGCGCCCATCAATTTTAAAAAACTATTTAAATCAAAGATAATATCTGAGATGACAAAGACTCAATTTTATAAAATACTATTTCTTGTTTCATTTTGGGTAATGGCTGCAATATTCATTGTAAGTTATGAAGGGGTAGTATTAGGATTTCAACAACCTGTTGATATGGCTCAACGTGGAACATCATACCATTTTTCAATTTATTTGATTACAGGAGTTCTATTCACATTTGTTATAGGTACGGCAATGGCTTGTTTCGAAGTATTATATCTAAATAATGTGCTGCGGAAAAAACCATTCGGAATTACTCTTTTAATAAAAACCTTATTCTATCTGTCTAACATTTTTGTTTGGTCATCAGTAGCAATAATTATAATGTACAGTTATGATGTAAATAAGCCTATTTTTCATGAACAGGTTTTAATTGTTTTCTATGATTATTTGTTCAGTACAAGACTTTTAATGACAATGCTGTGGTGGGGATTTACCATTATGATGTCATTATTCATACTGCAAGTTGCAGATAAATTTGGACAAGGAGTGTTGCTAAATTTTCTATTAGGTAAGTATCATAAACCGAAAGAAGAAAACAGAATCTTTATGTTTATGGATTTAAAATCTTCAACAACCTATGCTGAAAAATTGGGACATATTAAATACAGCCAGCTTATTCAGGATTGTTTTTTTGATGTTACAGAAATTATAAGAAGATATGAAGCAAAAATTTATCAGTATGTAGGCGATGAGGTGGTTCTAGCCTGGGAATTGAATAAAGGAATTCAAAATAACAATTGTATTAACACTTATTTTGCATATGATAAATTATTAAATTCAAAAAGTAATTATTATAAAAAAAAATACGGAATAGTTCCTGAATTTAAGGCAGGTGTAAATTCTGGATTTGTAACAGTTGCTGAAGTGGGCGAACTTAAAAAAGAACTTGCCTATCATGGAGATGTATTAAACACAGCTGCACGTATCCAGGGAAAATGTAATGAATATAAATCCAAGTTACTCATCTCGGAAGAAATCAAAAATAAGCTTGATGAAAAATCAAATCATTCATTTGAACTGATTGGTAATATTAAATTGAAGGGTAAAGAACAATCGGTAAATATTTATGATGTACGAAAAAATGATCAGAAAAGTTAAACTTAAAAAAATAAATTCAAGAAAAAACTTGGAAAGATTTACAGAAAACCACATAATCATTTGTTTTGCGGTTGGCGTAGAATATTAAACAAGAGGAGATACAACTATGAGCCTTTGGGAAAAAGTTGCCAAACAATTCGGAAAGCCGTCTGGATTTTTGGGAAGTATTGCCGGTTTTATCATGGCAAAAAGATCTTCGAATATCGAACGTAATGAATGGGGTATTTCATTGTTAAATATACAGCCCTCAGATTATGTATTAGAGATAGGATTCGGTCCTGGCGTAGCAATCCAAAAAATGTGCGATTTAGTCACCGATGGTAGTATTTATGGAATAG
>DAOWAQ010000233.1 GCA_030634505.1 Calditrichia bacterium | reverse complement strand
GCGCCGTAGGTTTCATCACCGTTTGTGCGATCAGCAAAAATCAAAAATAATTTTTTAGAATTAATATTACCTGTCGGATCTAATTGAAAGGTTTTGCCATCTATTGCAAACTGTAGGTAGCCAGGAGAAGGCTCTTCTAAAATCGTTCCCAAAACAGTTGGGATTTCAATCTTTTTTACCGGATCATAAGGAATAAACTTTGCCTTTATTTTCCATTCCGGAATTACTGCAAAACGATCAATTCCTGCAAATCTTTCAAATTCTGGATGTTCACTGTCCTTTAAGCGAATGCCATATTTATCCTGCCGTTTAATTACAAACCAACTAAGTGATTTATACCTTAAAATACTGGGCTTTCCAGTATTGTCATTTTGCAGAACCATTTCTGTCACAGGTTGATCATCGCTTGATATGTTTATGCCAGGATTTAATCGAACTGTTACAAAGCCATCGTTTAAATCAAACCATCCCATAAAATCCGCGGCTTTACCTTTTGGAAATATTATATCGTTTGATTTATCCGTTCCAAAACTATTCTCACCCGGATTTAGCCAGAATAAACCGGCAAGACTTAGCCAGCTGTCTTTCACTTTTAAAGATTCAATTCGTTTCTTGTGCCATTCATCAATTTGCTGAATGTATTGTTTTTCCTCTTTGGTGATAGAAGTACATGAAAACAATATAACAACAAGTAATAGAAAAAATACTGAATTTGAGTTTAGCATTAAAATTCCCCGGAATATTAATTGAAAATAATAATTAATCGAATAACAGGACGTAGTTAATCTTACGAAAATTAGTTAAAAATGAAAAGAGTGTTCAAAAATATATGTTTACTATGATATAAAGAAATATGTAGACTTTCTATGATTTTTCACCTTCACCTGTCAAAGGATAGCAGGTAAATAGTGGATTCGCAAACTAAGTTATACTATTTTTTACAATGAGCTAATTGTAGATTACATTCTTCAAAAAGAAAGCAATATCTTTTACAAATATTAACAAGCATCAGCATAACAGGAACTTCAATTAACACTCCTACAACAGTTGCCAAAGCAGCGCCGGATGAAAGACCAAATAACATGGTTGCTGTTGCAATCGCCACCTCAAAATGATTTGATGCTCCAATCATTGCAGCAGGAGCAGCATCATGATATGATAATTTCAAAAAACGAGCCAATACGAAATAACCTATCACGAAAATTAATACAGTTTGAATGAAAAGTGGAATAGCTATCCAAACAATAGTTAGCGGATTTGAAATAATTATTTCACCCTTAAATGAAAATAATAATATTAAGGTTATTAACAGAGCAATTATGCTTACAGGTGTTAAAAAATGTAAAAATTTATTTTTGAACCATTCAATGCCTTTGTAATGGATTATCCATTTTCTGGTCAAATATCCTGTGATGAGAGGAAACGCAACATAAATTGATACGGAAAATAAAATTGTTTTCCAAGGTATTGGCATAGCATTTACACCTAATAAAAATCCTCCTAATGGTGCATATAAAAATAACATCGTAAGAGAATTAATGGCTACCATTACCAGTGTGAGCCCGTCGTTTCCTTCAGCCAAATAACTCCACATTAATACCATTGCTGTGCACGGAGCAATCCCCAGTAAGATTGCACCTGAAATATAACTTCTCCATAATTCTACTTCCTGGCCAGTTTGTAAAATTTCAGTTCCCGGCAGAAAATCTTTGAACAAATAACCCAGAAAAAAATAGGCAATCAAATACATTGAAAATGGTTTTACTGCCCAATTAATGAACAAAGTTAATCCAACCGGTTTAGGTGTTTTGGCAGCTTTAACAACCTCAGAAAAATCAATTTTTACCATGATGGGATACATCATAAAAAACAAGCAAATAGCAATTGGAATGGAAACATTATATAGTGAAAATGAATCTAATTTTAAGGCTATGCTTGGAGCAAATTTGCCTAATATGATTCCCGTTCCTATGCAAACCAATACCCAGATTGTGAGGTATCTTTCAAATATATTAAGCTTTTTATTTTCCTTCATAAACCAGAAATATTAAATGGAATTTTTAACCATGATAAATATTATTGATATTTGCTGTATTTACTAAAAATTAAAATGGTCCGGAACCCTGTCGGTCACGGTCATCAAAGGAACATTCACCATCATCAATGTGACCTTTGTAAAATTTATCAAGTGTCTTTTTGTAATGTGCTTCAAGTGTATTGCATAATTGAGGTCTTTGCAGCCATTCTCCATTTTTGGTTGTAAAAATTGTTTTATCCAGTACATACTCTCTGGTCCGATAAATTCCTGCCACAATCACTTCATCAGAATATACATCATGCTTATCCAAATACTCAACTAACCCACAAATCGTGTCTGCAAAATAATAATCATATACCGGCTCTTCACCTTGTCCATTTAGTACGTCAATTTTTGCCATGTAAGTATAGGGAAGGGTTTTGTCATATTTTGATTTTGGACCAAATATTTTTGAAGCTACATTCATTATAACCTCTTTTATTTGATAAGATTCTATTTATATGAAAAACAAATTATTACCAAATATCGTATCTCAAATTATTAATCCAGAACAATCCAGTCAAACCACTGAAGAATGAATATGCCCAATACTATAAAAAAATTTACAAAAACGCCAATTTTTGAATCAGGCCAACCTAAAATACATAAAATAATTGAAACCAAAGTTATTACAAGAGTGAAAATTAACCATATAGGATTATGAGTAATCAACAAGTATGATGATAGGGAAAACGCTAATGCAATTATTAACCAAAAAATGCCCACAATCCGAATCCCAAATTCCCCAAGATAGAGATTACCATTAAATACGGTTGTCTTATAGGGCATTTCCTCAAGGTGAGCAATCTTCCATGGTACCACAAATCCAATTAGATGAGCAAATCCATGAACAAAAAGAAAAATGGCTACAAAAATTTTCATTCTGGATTTTCCTTAATTGTCAGGAAAAATACACTTATTAATTATTACTTTAAACATATGGAATTTTATTCAATTTAATTAGTTATCTAATTTAAACAAATAATAAAATGGAAAAATTGAAAAAAAATAAAATGAAATCATCATCCTTTAACATCCGCTGTTGTTGTAAAAATAGTTATTTATTACAAACTCCATTTTGAGAGATAGTAGATTATAAAATCAGTTAAATTGGGTTAGGGTCTTTCAGAAATGGAAGACCTTTTTTTTGTTTAAAAATAAAAAGGAAATGTTATGAAAATTGAATTAAACAGAATAAATAAAGATTTTCATTTTCAAGGAACAGGAGCAACAAAGATTGCAGTGAATATCGATGGATCTTCTGAGATTGGAGGAAAGGATGCCGGAGCACGTCCGATGGAGTTAGTACTTATGGGATTAGGCAGCTGCAGCGCCATAGATATTGTGCAAATATTAAAAAAACAAAAACAAACGTTATTAGACTTTAAAATTAAGATCGAAGCAGAACGGGAAAATAAAATACCGGCAGTATTTAAAACAATACATGTTAATTTTCATTTTACAGGTGAACTGGATAAAAATAAGGTGGAAAAAGCAATCGAATTGTCATTTAATAAATACTGTTCTGTAACAGCAATGTTAAATAAAACAGCTAAGATTAACTATTCATTTTCAATCAACTAATCTATTTTGGTGAAAGGGAATCTATGGATTTATTATCCTGGTACATAGCCGGACCACTTATTGGATTATTTGTTCCTTTACT
Source organism: Calditrichia bacterium (assembly GCA_030634505.1). Lineage (GTDB taxonomy): Bacteria > Calditrichota > Calditrichia > JAJRVZ01 > JAJRVZ01 > DAOWAQ01. The sequence continues at coordinate 368 of DAOWAQ010000233.1, read as the reverse complement.
CCTGATTATTGGGAATAAACAATTAGGTATATCTTCATCATTTGATTACATATGTTCAATAATCCTGACGGATTCAAACAGTTTATTTAAAAAATATGATTTTAAAAATAACAGCTGGAAATTTTATTTTATAGTTGGTATAGCGATCGGCGCTTTTATATCCAACAAAATAATAGTTGCAGAAAAGATTTCTTTTTTACCTGCTACATATAACACAGTAGAAGGGATTACTTTACTTTTTGTAGGTGGGATGTTAGTTGGATTCGGTACGCGTTATGCTAATGGCTGCACTTCCGGACATGCTATTATGGGAATATCACTTTTGCAGAAATCCAGCTTGGCGTCGACACTGTCGTTTTTCGTTAGCG
>DAOWAQ010000288.1 GCA_030634505.1 Calditrichia bacterium | reverse complement strand
GCTCGGAATTTACTTGATGAAAACTTTAATGGACGATGTTCAATATGAATTTAATCCAGGTATAAAGAATCAAGTGCAAATGACTAAGTTTTATCAATCTCAGAAATCAGCTTGAGGATATTATGCCAGATTACCTTGCCAGTTATAAAGAACGTTCAGATAAATTAATTTCAGAAGATGAAAAAATAAGTCGCCGTCTTGTTGAACTTTCCGCATTATTCGAAATAAGTCAAACTTTAAATTCTTCATTAAATCTCAAATCTATTTTAGATAATATTCTGCTTGTACCAATGGGTAGAATGATGATAGGCAAAGGATTAATCCTTTTAAAAAAAGAGGGTCAAATATATCAGGTTGAAACTGTAAAAGGTGTATCTTTAACATTAATTAATAAAAAAATTGAATTAAACGAATTACCTTCTCATCCTGTATTTATAGCAGATATTTCTGATGATTTTGAGTGGAAAACCTTTTTTATCGATTCCAAAATTGAATTGTTAATTCCATTTGTTGCAAGGACAGAAACATTAGGTGTTTTAGCATTCGGGAAAAAATTAACCAATCAATCATTAACAGAAGAAGAAACAGAATTTTTAACTTCACTTTCAAACATTGCCACGACCTCAATTGAAAATGCTTTGGTATTTGATAAACTGACAAAGGTAAATCTAAAACTTGATCATAAAATTCAGGAACTAAATACTCTTTTTGATATTGGTAAAGAATTGAACCTTACCTTTGATAAACAAACAATATTAAAACTAATATCCTATGCGATAATGGGTCAGGTCACTGTTAATAATTTTATTATCGCAGTCAAAGATGATAACTATTTTAAAGCCGAATTTGTTAAAGGAAGTCAATTCAAATTAAATGCAGGTGAAAAATGCCGTCACTTGTGTGAGAAAAGTTCATTAATAACTACACCTTATATAAGAGAAGATAATACAGAATATGATGATCTTTTAAATGAAAAAGGAATTCAGGTTGTTATACCTATGCAGATTCAAAATGATATTAAAGGATTTATTTTTCTCGGTGATAAAATCACCAAACAAGAATTTAGAAAGAGTGATTTAGAATTCTTGCAGACATTGGGAAATATAGCCATAATTTCTTTGGAAAATGCCAGGTTATTCGAGGAAACACTCGAAAAACAAAGATTAGAAGAAGAAATGGCTCTGGCACGAAATATTCAAAATCGACTTTTACCAAAAGACATACCACAATTTGAGAATATCAACATTCACGGATTAAATATCCCAAGTAAACATGTGGGTGGTGATTATTTTGACGTAATAAAAATTGAAGAAAATTTAATTGCTTTAACCATCGCCGACGTTTCAGGAAAAGGAATGCCAGCATCTTTGTTAATGTCAAATCTGCAAGCCAGCTTGCACTCGTTAGTTTTTGAGAATCGCGATTTGAGTAAACTGGTGGGACAAATAAACAATGTAATTTATCGAAATACTGATCCGGAAAAATATATTACGTTTTTTACAGGATTATTCAATATAGATACCTATGAATTTCACTATGTAAATGCCGGTCATAATCCTCCTTACGTATATACTGAAGATGGAGAACTAAAAGAATTATCTGAGGGCGGCATAATTTTAGGTATGATGCCTGATATAAAGTATGAGGTAGGGAAAATCAAATTAAATAAAAATGATTGGTTGGTTACCTACACAGATGGCGTTACTGAAGCCATGACAGCTGATGATGAAGAATTTGAAGAAAAACGCTTAATTGATTTTCTAAAAACAAATTCAGATTGTCCCTCTCCGGAGCAATTTAACAATCTGCTTATAGAGAAAATAAATGAATTTGTCGGTGACGTACCACAAAATGATGATATAACTTTACTTACTTTAAGAATATCCTAAAATAATTTTATTATTTAATAGAATGTCTAAATAAATCTAAATTTTATATTAATTTGATTTCTTGAATTTAATTAATAGACAGGATAAATTTATTGTAAATTGGGGTTTTATTTTTGAAACGATATCTAATAATTACTTTTCTAAAATTACTTCTTTACTTATTAGTTTTTTTTGAAATCAATACATTTTTTGAAGAATTAATTATTGTACCGGCAATATTAACTATCCTTTTAATTGTATTTTTGGATAAAATAATTCATACATTTTTACACGAACATATAAGTACTCTTTTATTTCCGGTTATTTCTAAAATTGAACATACATTATCTGATTTCAATCGTAATATCAATGGAATAATAGACTATAAACAATTGCTTAGTGAATTTTATACTCTTTTCAATAACATTTTTTCCGAACCACAGTGGGCATTGTATATTTTGGAGAATGATCTTTTTATTCTGACGAAAACAAATAATGTTGACAAAAACCTTCCCAATGAATTGGTTTGGTCATATCGAAGTGAGCCAAAATTGTATAATGATTTGGAAGCTCAAGATAATACAATTTCCTTTAAAAATGAATCTCATTTGAAAAATCTTATATCTCAAAATTTAAATTTGCTTATTCCAATTACTGGTAAAAATCAGGTGATAGCCCTTTTATTTACAAATATTAAAAACAAATATGTATTCAGGGATCCAAATATTAATGAACTTGCTATAAGGGTTTTTCAAAAGGGAGGAAATTTTCTTGAAAATACAGCTTTATATTTAGATATATTACAACGCAATCTCGAAATTAAAAAACTTTTTGAAGTAAGTAAGAAATTACTTTCTTCCTTTAATACTAATGAAATTTTGGATTTTATTTTAGAGTCTTTAAAAGAAGTAATACCTTATGATGCCGCCGTCATATTTTTATTGGATAGTGAAAATGGTAAACTTCTGCAAAAAGCAGGTTTTGGTTATGGAGATAAATCAGGTGATTTGTCTTTAAAAATTGGGCAAGGCGCTTGTGGATGGGTAGCTGAAAACAAGAAAATATCAGTAATTGATAATGTGAAATTTGCCGATTATTATTATCCTCTTAGAGAATTAACTCAGTCCCAGGTTTCATTACCTCTTATAAGTCATGATGAGATATTAGGAGTAATTTGTTTAGAGAAAAATGAAAGTTCATATTTCACAAACAATATTATAGAAATCCTAAATATTTTCGCCAACCAAGGTGCAATTGCTTTAAATAATGCGAAACAGTATGAAATATCTCTGGCAAAAAAATCGCTCGAACATGAGCTTATTAATGCAGGCAACGTGCAAAAGGTATTATTGCCAAAAAGAGCGCCTAATTATAAAAATCTTGATATATCATTTATAAATATTCCAAGTAAAATTGTGAGTGGCGATTTATATGATTTGATTCCAATGGATGAAAACCATCTTGGGGTGATTATTGGTGATATTGCGGGGAAAGGCGCCGGGGCAGCTATAATGATGTCACTATTACTAGCTGGATTTAGAGCGTATAAGAAAACTCATTTTACTGTTTGTGAAACTGCCGCCCGTTTAAATAATTTATTAGAAGAAAGTGTTAGCGCTTCCCGATATGCAACATTTTTTTATGGCATATTATCTTTGGATGAAAGGAAAATTACTTATACTAACGCCGGACATAATCCTCCAATTATTTTAAAAAAGAATGGGTTTATTGAAAAATTAACTACGAGTGGTATGGGATTGGGAGACTTGGCAAAGAAAACCTAGCGACAAGAGGACGTGTCATTGAATG
>DAOWAQ010000181.1 GCA_030634505.1 Calditrichia bacterium | reverse complement strand
TTATTTGTTCCAAGTGGTACACAGGCAAATCAAATCTGCATTAATGTTCACACCCAACCCGGACAGGAAGTTATTGTAGATTACAATGCGCATATTTTTAATTATGAATCCGGTGCCGGTGGAATGCTTTCGGGCATTCAATTACATCCAATCACCGGAGAAAATGGACATCCGACAACTGAACAAATAGAAGAAGTTATCCGACCATTTGATGTCCATTATCCGCAAACAAGTTTAATCTGTTTGGAAAATACGCATAACAGGGCAGGGGGTACGATTTTCCCCATAGAGGAAATAATAAAAATTTCAAATTTGGCAAAAGAGAAAAATCTAAAATTACATCTTGATGGCGCCCGGTTATGGAATGCATCTGTCGCTATAGGAATTGAATTGTCAGAATATGCAAAACATTTTGATTCTGTTTCTTTATGTTTTTCCAAAGGTTTGGGAGCGCCGATAGGCTCAATAATCGTTGGTGAAAAGGACTTTATAAAAAAAGCACATTTTTACAGGAAAGCTTATGGCGGTGGTATGCGTCAGGTGGGAATTATTGCTGCGGCTTGTGAATATGCACTTGAAAACAATTTAAATAAACTTAAGGTTGATCATAATAATGCTAAAAAATTAGCCGAAACATTAGATAGTTTGCCCGGTGTTGATATTGATTTAAAATCGGTACAAACAAATTTGATTATTTTTGATGTATCAAAATTGGGTAAATCAGCATCTGATATTTGTTTGTTGCTGGAAGAAAACGGAATTTTGGCGTTGCCATTTGGACCAACCAAAATTCGCTTTGTTACGCATTTGGATGTTAACAGTGATGAAGCAAAACAGACGTGTGACATTTTACTAAAAATATTAAAGTAGGACTTCGAATTGTTTATTGTTATTGTAGGTTGCGGTGAGGTTGGATATAACCTGGCAAGAATGCTTTGTTATGAGCACCATGACATTGTTTTGATTGAAGAAAAAAATGAAAGATTAAAAAAGGCACAGGATCACCTGGACGTCAAAGTTATTCAGGGTAGCGGAAGTGATTTTAGCACTCTGGAAAAAGCAGGAATTAACCAGGCTGATATGCTTGTGGCAGTTACGGATAAAGATGAGGTAAATATCTTGTCTTGCATGATTGCCAATCAATACGGGGTGGAGAAAAAAGTTGCCCGCGTTAAAAATAAAAGATTTGTGCAAGAAGATGCGCCACTTAATGCTAAGAAATTAAATATTGATTTAATTATCCATCCGGAATCGGTCGTTGCCGGGGCGGTCGTAAAATTACTAAACCAGACTGCCGCTACTGATATATTAGAGTTTGCTGATGGAAAAATTGTTTTAATCGGAATTCAGCTGGATCGGTCAACCGAATTGATAGATCTTTCCATGGCTGATGCTGCTACAAAATATGAAGAATTGAATTTCAGAACTGTAGCCATAATGCGACGGGACAGAACTATTATTCCTTCCGGTACAACGACCTTTATGAAAGGGGATCGAATATACATTACAACTCAAAAGGAAAATGTAGACAAAATAGTACAATTATCCGGTAAGGAAAACGCGAAAATAGATGATGTAATGATATTAGGAGGTGGACAAGCAGGTGCTGAAATTGCCCGCTTACTTGAAACAGATTCCAATGTAAAAATCATCGAATCGAATGCAGACAAATCTGCTATATTAGCTGACTCTCTTAATAAATCTCTTGTTATTCGCGGTGATGGAAGGGATATTAATTTGCTTGCAATTGAAGGTATTATTGATATGGATGCATTCATCTCTGTTACCGGTGATGACGAAACTAATATCATTTCCTGTCTGATAGCCAAACATCTTGAAGTTCCAAGAATTATTTCACTAATTAATAAAACTGATTATACGCCAATTATACCAACAATTGGCATTGATGCTTATGTGTCAAAACAGTTAATCACAGTAGACAAAATTTTGAAATTTATAAGACGAGGATCTATTGTTAGTGTTGCTTCAATACCAGGAATGGCAGCAGAGGTTATTGAATACATTGCCGGAGAAGGGTCAAAAATCACAAGAAAAGAAGTGAAAGATTTACAGTTGCCAAAAGGTTCAATCTTAGGAGCGGTATCTCGGGGTTCTGAAGTATTTATTCCCATTGGTAATTCAACAATCAAAGCCAACGATAAAGTTGTAGTTTTTGCTCAACCGACTGCTATCAAAGAAATTGGGAAAATGTTTGATTAAATAAATGCCTGCCTGAAAAAAATCCTGTTGTTTTTAACTATGTCTTATTAAATTACCCATTTATTAAATAGCATAAATGAGAAATCAAATTGATTAATATCAGAACATTATTATATGTGCTCGGAGCGCTTTTTATATTTTTATCTGTTGCATTATTGATCCCTGCCCTGGTTTCAATTATTTACAGTGAAAATGATCTTATACCAATACTAATCAGTTCAGGCATATCTTTAATATTAGGTGTTATTCTAGTGCTCTTTTTCAAAGTTAAAGTGGACTTAAAAATTAAAGAAGGATTTGCACTGGTTTCTTTGTCATGGTTATCATTTGCTTTAATTGGAGCATTACCTTTTTACATATCCGGATATATTCCTTCGTACACTGACGCCTTTTTTGAAACGATGTCGGGATTTACAACTACCGGGGCTACAATTTTAACTGATATCGAAGTTTTGCCCCATGGTCTTCTTTTCTGGCGCTCATTTACACATTGGTTAGGTGGCATGGGAATTATTTTACTTTCTCTTGCAATTCTTCCGCTGCTTGGTGTAGGGGGCATGCAGTTATACAAAGCAGAAGTTCCTGGACCTGAACATGACAGGTTGACGCCAAGGATAAAAAATACCGCGAAAATACTTTGGGAAGTTTATGTAGTTATAAGTGTAATTGAAGCAACACTTCTTTATTTTGCAGGAATGAATGTATTCGATGCAATCTGTCATACATTTGGGACGATGGCAACGGGCGGTTTCTCGACTAAAAATGCCAGTATTGGGTATTATAATAGTCCAATGATTGATACGATTATAATCGTATTTATGCTCATTGCCGGGATTAATTTTTTTCTGCACTTTCGCACTATACAAGGTGATTTAAAATCGTATTTTAAAGATACGGAAGCATTATTCTTTTTCGGACTTGTTGGATTCGGAACTACGGCAATTTTTCTTAACCTTGTTTTTTTACCGGAATACAGTATTTTGACTGCCTTGCAAAAAGGTATGTTTCAGGCCGTATCAATTATAACTACAACAGGTTATGGAACAGCTGATTATGAGCTGTGGGCATTTTCCGCCCAGGTGATTTTATTTATTTTTATGTTCATCGGCGGATGCGCTGGTTCCACAGGAGGTGGGATGAAAATTATGAGAGTAGTTGTATTATATAAATTTGGTTTAAATGAAATAAAAAAATTGATACATCCCCAAGCTGTATTACCTGTTAGAATTAATAAAAGAACAATTCCAAATGAGATTGTTGCAAATATTGCCGGATTTTTTATGCTTTATATTTCATTATTCGTGATTGGAGTAGTGGTAATGTCTTTTCAGGGATTGGATTTTTCAAGTTCATTGGGAAGCGTTGCTGCAACCATTGGAAATATCGGACCGGGATTAGGTTCAGTGGGCCCAACTGATAATTATGCGCATATAAATGATTTTGGAAAATGGGTTTTGTCATTTTTAATGTTGGCAGGACGATTGGAAATTTATACTGTGATTATTATGTTAACTCCGATGTTCTGGAGAAAATAATTATCTAAAAATAGATATGTGAAGGCGTCTTATTTGGACGCTTTTTTTAATTTAAATGTATAATTTAATTTATTTTTAAAAATAATATTTCTTAAATTGGGTGATTGAAAAAAATTATAAACAAAAATCAATAATAAATAAGGAGAACTAATGGTTAAGCATGATGTAAAAGATTTATCCCTAGCGGAACAAGGGAAAAAGAGAATTGAATGGGCACATAATGATATGCCCGTTTTACAACAAGTAAAAGAAAGATTCGAAAAAGAAAAACCATTGCAGGGTAAAAAAATGTCAGCATGTTTGCACGTCACTGCAGAAACTGCAAATTTAGCACGTACTTTAAAAGCTGGCGGTGCAGATTTGGTATTAATTGCTTCGAATCCATTGAGTACACAGGATGATGTTGCAGCTTCTTTGGTAAAGGATTATGATATTCCGGTTTTTGCAATTAATGGTGAAGATAATGAAAAATATTATGAGCATGTAAGAGCCGCTATTGAACACGATCCGGTTGTTACTATGGATGATGGGGCAGATTTGGTAGCAACAATTCATTCAGATTATCCGGATAAATGTGCACAGATTGTAGGTTCAATGGAAGAGACTACAACAGGTGTTATTCGCTTAAGAGCGATGCATAATGATGGTGCATTGAAAATGCCTGTTTTTGCAGTAAATGACGCTCAAACAAAATTTTTGTTTGATAACAGGTATGGAACCGGACAATCTACGGTTGATGGAATTATTCGTGCTACGGATTTTTTGATTGCAGGTAAAAAAGTTGTTGTGGCTGGTTATGGTTGGTGTGGTAAAGGTTTTGCCAGCCGTATGAAGGGTATGGGGGCTACATTAATAATTACAGAAATAGACCCGATTAAAGCTCTGGAAGCAGCCATGGACGGATATCTGGTTATGCCAATGATTGATGCAGCAAAAGAAGGTGATTTGTTTGTAACAATTACAGGCGATATTCACGTTTTGAGAAAAGAACACTTCGAATTGATGAAAGAAGGAGCGATTGTTGCGAATTCAGGACACTTTAATGTAGAAATAAACATT
>DAOWAQ010000337.1 GCA_030634505.1 Calditrichia bacterium | reverse complement strand
TGGCGAATTTAAAATAATGGATTATTTACAAATAATTGGATATACAGGTTCGATATTAATTGCACTCTCGTTAATGATGAACAATATTGTTCGTTTGCGTTGGATAAATCTTTTTGGTGCAGGTACCTTTGCTACCTACGGTTTACTAATTCAAGCTTATCCGGTATTTGTTTTAAACGGATTTATAGTATTAGTTGATTTATTTTATTTAATTAAAATCAGCCGCAAAAAAGATGAATTTGAATTGTTACAGATAGATGTACATCAGTCACCATTTCTTAAAATGTTTATACAATATCATAAACAAGGAATTCTAAAATATTTTCCGGATTTCGAACTATCAAAATTAAACAATCCTCGTTGTATTTTTATTTTACGAAACTTAATGCCGGTTGGACTTTTTATTTGCTTACCACATAAGAGTAATCTCGAAATAAAATTAGATTTCGTTGTTAAAGAATATCGTGATTTAAAAAATGCTCATTATTTGTTCCACAGCCGCAGTGAAATATTTAAAGAACAAGGATTTAGCTCATTCATAATTAAAACTGATATTGATGCTCATATAAATTATTTAAAAAAAATAGGATTTTATTTGAAGGAAATTGACGGGGTTGACTGGTATTGCAAGGAAATTTAATGGACAGAAAATCTGTAGCAAAAATATTAAAAGAAATTGGAACTATTTTGGAATTAAAAGGGGATAACCCTTTCAAGACAAGGGCATATTATAATGGCGCCCGAACCATTGAATCACTAACCGAAAATTTAAATAATCTTGTTGAGTCAGGAGAAATTGCCAATCTAAGAGGAATTGGTCAGGCGTTGTCTGACAAAATTTCAACATTGATAAAAACCGGAAGTCTGCCATATTACGATGAATTAAAATCGACCATTCCATCAGGTTTGTTAGATATGATCAAGATTCCGGGACTTGGAGCTAAAAAGGTAAAAATCGTATATGACAAACTTGGAATATCAAGTGTTGGCGAGTTGGAATATGCTTGCCGTGAAAACAGATTAAGGGACCTGGAAGGTTTTGGGGAAAAGAGTCAACAAAATATTTTATCAGGCATTGAACTAAGAAAAAAATATAACGAAAGATTTCTTTATCCGGTGGCATTAAATGAATCAGAAAAAATAAAAAACTATTTAATTCAAAATGAAAAAATTATTCAATTAGAAGTTGCAGGGAGTTTAAGACGTAAACTTGAAACAGTGAAAGATATTGATGTAGTATGTAGTTGCCTCGAAGAAGACAGAAAAGAAATAATGGATTTTTTTGATAGTTATCCTGAAAAACTTTCAACCATAAATAAAGGTGAAACTAAATCTACTATTACACTGGAATCAGGAATTAATTGTGATTTAAGATTGGTAGAGGAAGATTCTTTTGCATTTTTACTTCACCACTCTACAGGAAGTAAAGAGCATAATACTGAGTTAAGAGGATATGCAAAAGAACTTGGTTTTAAAATGAATGAATATGGTCTCTTCAGTGATGAACAAAACATTGCCTGTACGACAGAAGAAGAAATATTTGAAAAATTAAATATGGATTATATTCCATGTGAATTACGAGAAGGAATGGGCGAAATTGAACTTGCACAGAAAAAACAATTACCTGAGTTATATGATGGCAATCCGTTCTATGGTTTATTCCATATCCACACTACTTATAGTGACGGTGCAAATACTATCGAAGAAATTGTTGAAGCCTGTCAGGATTTAAATCTGCAATATGTCGGTATATGTGATCATAGCAAAGCAGCGTTTTATGCCAATGGATTAAATGAAGAACGAGTTAAGCAACAACATGAAGAAATAAATAAAATTAATGCCAGCCTGACAAATTTTAAAGTATTAAAAGGCATTGAAGTAGACGTCTTAACTGATGGATCTCTGGATTTTGATGACAGTACACTGTCCGAATTTGATTTTGTAGTTGCATCGGTGCATAGCCAGTTTAATCTTTCTGAAGACGCCATGACTGAGAGAATAATTAAAGCGATTTCCAATCCCTTTGTTACTATGTTAGGGCATCCTACCGGTCGATTACTATTGGGACGTGAACCATACAAAGTGAATATGGAAAAAGTTATAGAAGTTGCCGGAAAATTAGGCAAAGTAATTGAAATCAACTCCAGTCCATATCGTCTGGATTTAGATTGGCGTTTGGGAAAACTGGCCAATGAACATGGTGTAAAAACGGCACTCAATCCTGATGCACATTCAATAGAAGGATTAACCGATTACAAATATGGAATTGGTATTGCAAGAAAAGGCCGGTTTAATAAAGAGAGTGTATTAAATACTTATAATGCTAAAAAGATAGAAAGTTATTTTAAAGAGAAACATCCACATTAAATCACGAAATTCCCTGTGGAGGAATGGGGGGGGTATGGCAAAACTATGTGGATGTTTCATGTTGTATTTTTTTATGTTTGTTTATTCAATTCAGCACCAAGTGTTTCCAATTGCTGAGGAATACTTTCCCTTAGTGCATTACGAAACGCATCATTAATTGTTGTGTCAGTGTCAAGTTTATCATATGCCATTTTATAATATTTAATGGCCAAATCATTTTCACCACGATTCATATAGCATTCTGCCAAACTATCATAACCATTAGCTATATCTGGATATAATTTAATATTAGTTTTGAAAACAACCAAAGCATCGTCATTTTTGCTTTGGTTCATTAAATTATACCCAGTTAAATTAAGAGTGTTTGCATTGGTTATTGCATATTTGGTTTGCAAACTATCAAATTCAGTTTCTAAGAAATCAACTCCTTTTTCATTAACCAGGATCACAAATCTCGATAATTGATAATTTCTCTCAATAACCGGATTGTTAGGAAATTGTTGTCGAAGAGGATCTAAAATAGAAAGAGCTGATATATAATCATTTTCTAAAAATAAGCTTGAGTAAACGCTACCTAAAATATAATTCGCTTCATTTTTAAATAATTCACCTTTATTAGCAGCAATTGTAAAATAATCGAGTCCTACCTGCCGGTCTCCTGACATGCCAACAAACCAAACAAGAAAATTATAAAAACCGGTATACCGCAATCCTGTAAAATATTCAATCACACCCAATCCGAGATACGCATCGGCAAAAGTGGGATCCTCTTCCAGCACATCTTCCAAATAGTTGCGACAATCTCTTGCTGCCCAATAACCATCCCAGTATTCATCTTGCATTATCAGTGCCCGGCTTAAAAAGCCATAAGCAGAACCGATATAGAATTTTTGTTCGGTAGATTCTTCCATGTTTTCTGCAAGCGTGATTGCTTTTTGCGATTCAGTTACAATCAATTGTAAAATAGAATCACGGGACAATCC
>DAOWAQ010000214.1 GCA_030634505.1 Calditrichia bacterium | reverse complement strand
TCTCCTTTTCAAAAAAACATTAAAAATGAAATCCATTTATAAAAGAATGTAATGATTGATAATAACTTACTTTTTCTGTATGGTCAGTTCTTTCATATTGTCAACCTCGAAACTAAATTTTTCAGATAGCTTCTTTTTATCTTTTAATTCGTTGTCGGTTACATAATGAACATCCAATAATCCCCCTGCTTTATACCCAGTTTTAAGGTAATTTATTTCATCGAGGCAAAGACTCCATCCTTCCAACCAGGATTGCAATTCTTTCTTTTGATCGCCAGTTCCATTAAAATTGATCAATAAGTCAATGTCGCTACTCTCCTGTGCACGTGTGCTACTGGTACTTCCAAGGATAAATAAATTTTTAACACTAAAACGTTTTGCATCAATCTGAAATGCTAATTTCTCTGCCATATCCATTCGCCAGCGCCAATGATCACTTGTTAATGTTTCAATATGATCACTTTTTGAAACAGAAGTTTCGATATGTGAAGTTGGAGGGCTTAAAATTCCAACTGCTTTGTTTAAGTCTGCATTCATTAAGACACGAAGAACTTTACCTTTTGCAACTGAGGGAACATCAATAACATGTATGACATGGCTTAAATTAGAAAATGCTGGAAGGATTTCGAAAAGGGTATTAGGAGAATTTGATAAAAATTCATCATGGAATACAATTTCTTCGTTGTCTGGGTACAGCGGTAAATATCTGATTGACGCTTCTACAAGGTCTTGAAAAAAATGCGTTCCGAATGATAAATCCGGAAGATAATTTCCCTTTTTCCGCGCTATTTCTATTAATACGGCGGTATTATTAATATCGGAATAAGTAACATTAACACCTAACTTAATGTCTCCACGGCTGCCCCATCTTCCGGGGCCCATTAATATAAAATGTTTTCTCGGTAATAATTGATTTAATTTGCCAATAACTGTTCCCACGCTCTTCAATTCATTCAAGTCACTAATATTGTTGTAAGCATCAGGATCAACATAAACAATAAATGAAATGTCAGGCACAATGCCATTTGAAATATATTTATCAGCTGTAAAAATCAATTGATCTTTAGGTATATTAGTTGGTATTGGAGAAGGGGCGTCATATTTGGAATAACTTTGTGGTCGGCACTGCAATAAATAAAAATTTTCACCATCAGATGCAAATTCAATATCAACAGGTGTTCCCAATGAATTCTGTAATGTTTTTAAAATGGCATGTGTTTTCTTAACAAATGGTGTTTTTTCAATTAATCCTTCAAATGTTACAATAAAATCATCATTGGCATAATCAATGTTAAATGCCAGAGGTTTGGTTAAATGATTTTCTTTAAGAATAGATATATACTGTTCTAATTTTGGAAATTCATCACCATGTTTTTTTACGATATCTTTTAATTCTACAGTAGTAAATTTATTTGTTTTAAGATCAATAACATCCATTTTTACAGGTGAATAGCGAATGATATCTTCGAATCTTATATTAGCTCGTAACCCCGGTTGACCCGGTGCTATAAGTATAGGATAGTCATCACTTAGTCGATCAACAGCACGCGTACCAAGTCCCGGAACAATGCGAATCAAACCATCTTCGCGTTTAATTCTTGGTGACCAGCGAAATTCATTATTACTAAAAGCCACACCTGCATAGGCAGGAAAAAAATAATCACCTATTTGTCTACCAACAACTTCCTGAATTAATATTCCCATTTCTTCGTGAAAATCAATTAATCCTCTTTCCGCTCTATATTCCATTGGATCCGGACCTAATGTAGAAGCATACACTTCGGCAATGGCATCCATTAGTGCATCCAACCGCTCAGATTTAGTTCCTCTGTTGGCCAGAAATAGACTTTTGTATTTACCAGAAAAAGCAGTGCCAAGCCTGTCCTCTAAAACACTTGAACTACGCACTATTATTGGTTTATCCCCCAGATCATCAAGAGCCATTGCTAAACCTTGTACTATCTCATGAGGGAAGTTGGAATTCTTGAAAAGTTGAACAACATGGATATATTCCTGCCTTACTTCTTCAATGGTTTTATATTTTTGCTCCAGCAGTTCCTCAAGATTATTGTGATACATGAAATGTATCATGGCATCAGAAGTAACGTACCATGATTTTGGAGTTTTAATGTTTTTTAATATTTCTTCCTGTTTTTCAAATGTTTTTAAAATATTCACAGCTAGAAATACACCGGCACTTTTGCCTCCAAGTTTTCCATGACTTCCGGTAGGAAATATTATGCGTTGCATCAATTCCGCAAAATCGGTGATTTTTAAAAAATTCTTTGCAATTATTACAAATTCGAGTTGTTCACTTAAAAATCGCCTGATTAAAGCAGCCCTTACCCCAATTCGCGCAGCAGGCCATAATTCAAGCCCTTCGGGAGCCATTTGAAAATATTTGCGTACTGCATTACTTATATCTGTAAGGGAAGAATTCATATTGGATGTGATTCTTACCAGAAAACTGGTTCTATCCTGTTGAATCCATTTTTGAATATTGGTAAGGATTTTTGCTTTTGTTAAATGTTTTGTAGCAAGATCAAATGCTTCTTCAGCTAGTTTGCTGGAATCAACAGCACCTTGTTTTTTTAAAGGTACATTTATTTCTCCTACAATATCTTTGTCACTATAACGCAATAATGGAATGAATTTTTGTAGTATCTCGCCAGCTTCATCAATACCTTTCCAGAGAAGATAATTAAGCATTTTACGTGATATTCGCAAAAAGACTTCCGGGTCCGATCTTTTTAGCAGTTCAAGAATAATTTGCCATTCACCGGTTTGCTTTTCAGACAATTCTTGTTTAGTAGTTTCCCATTTGTTAAAAACTACTTTTAATTTTTGGTACATTAAATAATGGCTCAATCGAATAGCAATAGATTCAATTGTTTTTATCTCTTCTGGTAAAAAGGCATTTCCGGTATCATCGAGTTTTTCCTCAAGATACAGGACTTTAATCCAGCCTACGCTGCGGTCTTGAACAATTATATCCTTTTTAATCATCCAGGGAGTTTTTTTAATTATCCCGGTTTTAAATCGATCATCACGATACACAATTTCAACAGAGCAAATATCCGGATAGTGCATTCCATTCTTAATTATTTGTGCTGATTGTTTCAATACTTCATCCAGGGAAAGTTCAGTCTTATGCAATAACTCTTCAATTTCAAAAAGACAATTTAATTCCTTGATTCTCTCATCCAAACTAACGATTAGTTTGTCCAACGCTTTATTTTGTTTTTTAGACATTATTAATCCTTAAACAAATATAAAATCAATTTTTACAAATATAAAAAATCCGATGGTAATAGACCACCGGATTAAGAAAAATAGTTACATCGATTAAGTAAAAAAGTTTAACTATATCCATCCTCTATCACGTGAAGCTTGTGCTACTCTGCTGATAGCAATCACATACGCAGCATCACGCATATAAAGTTTTTTCTTTTTTGAAAGATCATAAACAGCATCAAAAGCATGTGTCATTTTTTGATCGAGTTTGGATAAAACTTCTTCTTTTTCCCAGAAGAAATTCATATTACTTTGAACTTGTTCAAAATAACTACAGGTTACACCACCGGCATTAGCAAGAAAATCCGGGATTACAAATACACCTTTGGATTCCAAAAATTTATCCGCTTCTGGAGTAGTAGGACCATTGGCGCCTTCTCCAATAATCTTTACCTTTTTACTAATTTTGGCAACATTGTCACCTGTGATTTGATTTTCAATTGCGGATGGTAACAGAATCTCAACATCTTGTTCAATCCAGGCGTCGCCGTCTAATCTTTCATAACCGAGTTCTTCGGCTTTTGTCTTATCAACACCACCAAAACGATCTGTAATACTTAATAATTCTTCAAGGTCTATTCCTTTAGTCTTCTTATAGGTGTACGAAATTTGGTCATTTTGATCCCAGCAGGAAACGCAAATGACTTTACCACCCAATTTTTGGTATAATTGAATAGCATATTGAGCAACATTTCCAAATCCTTGAACACTTGCTGTAGTATCTTCAGGTTTCATGTTTAGTGCCTTCAAGGCTTCCCGAACTGTGAAAATTACACCATAGCCTGTAGCTTCAGTTCTGCCTAATGAGCCACCCATTCCGACTGGTTTCCCGGTAATAAATCCCGGATATTTTCCACCGGTGATTATTTCATATTCGTCAAGCATCCATAACATATGTTGTGCGTTTGTCATAACATCCGGCGCCGGAATGTCTTGAATAGGACCAACATTTTTTGCCATTTGCCTGATCCAACCACGACAGATTTGTTCTTGTTCTCTGTTACTTAAATTGTGAGGATCACATATAACACCGCCTTTACCGCCTCCGAGAGGTATATCAACTACTG
>DAOWAQ010000409.1 GCA_030634505.1 Calditrichia bacterium | reverse complement strand
GATTGGGTTGTCGACGAATTTAAAAAACAGGAAGGTGTTGATCTTAAAAAAGATCCTATGGCACTTCAACGTATAAAAGAAGCATCAGAAAAAGCTAAAATGGAATTATCGAGCACGACGCAATCAGAAATAAATTTGCCTTTTGTCACTGCAACGGAATCAGGACCAAAGCATTTGAATATGACTTTAACCCGTTCAAAATTTGAACAGTTGATTGACGACCTAGCTAAGAGTTCATTAGATCCATGTAAAAAAGCATTAAAAGATGCTTCATTAAAAGCATCAGATATTGATGAAGTGATATTGGTCGGGGGTTCTACTCGAATTCCATTAATCCAAAAATACGTAAAAGAATTCTTTGGAAAAGAACCGCACAAAGGTGTAAATCCTGATGAAGTGGTTTCAGTTGGTGCAGCAATTCAGGGTGCTGTATTAACCGGTGAAGTTAAAGATGTATTATTGTTGGATGTTATTCCATTAACACTTGGTATCGAAACTCTTGGCAATGTTGCCACAAAGCTTATCGAAGCCAATACCACAATTCCAACCAAAAAATCAGAAATATTTTCTACTGCTGCTGATAATCAAACTTCTGTAGAAATTCATATTCTGCAAGGTGACAGGACACTGGCAAAAGATAACAGAACTCTGGGAAAATTTATTTTAGATGGCATTCCACCGTCACCGCGAGGCATACCTCAAATAGAAGTTACATTTGACATTGATGCAAACGGTATTTTACATGTTAACGCACTAGATAAAGCAACAAACAAAGAACAAAGCATTAGAATTGAAGCATCAAGTGGTTTATCAGATGATGAAATTGAAAAAATGCGTAAAGATGCTCAAGCAAATGCCGCTGAGGATTCAAAAATAAAAGAAGGAGTAGATGTTAAAAATCAAGCAGATTCAATGGTTTATCAAACTGAAAAACAAATGAAAGAAATGGAAGATAAATTAGAAACTAATGATAAAGCTAAAATTGAAACTTCTCTTGGCAGATTGAAAGAAGCATTGAAGGGTAATAATACTGATGAAATGAAATCTGCAATTGACCAGGTAAACAAAGACTGGAATGAGATTGCTACAAAAATATATTCACAAACAGCTGCTGAACCGGGAGCGGAACAACAGCAGGAGGCTCCTCAAGGTGAACCAGGGAAAAAAGGTGGAAACGGAAAATCTGATCAGGAAGTGCAAGATGCGGACTTCGAGGTTGTAGATGATGACAAAAAAAACTAAATAAATAAACTGCTATTCAGGGGAGTATTTACTCCCCTTTTTTTATTTCAAAATTTTTCTTTTCCTAAAAATATATTTTTTTATTGGTATTGTACTTTTTCTTCTATATCTTGTCCATATTATCAATTATTTAATTCATAGTGTATATGCATAGGATAATAGTTTTTTTAATACTTATTATTGCTTCAATTAATATCTCTGCACAGAAGATTAATTTTAAACATATTACCTTACAAGATGGACTTTCCCAAACTACAATTAATTGCATATTTCAGGATAGCAAAGGATATATGTGGTTCGGAACACAGGATGGATTGAATAAATATGATGGTTATAATTTTACTGTATATAAAGAAAATCCATTAGATACAAATTCAATTTCTCATAATTGGATATGGCATATTTACGAAGATAGAAATCAAAATTTATGGATTGCAACCTGGAATGGACTAACAAAATACAATCCATTCAAAAATATATTTACCCGCTATACCCCGAATTCTAACGATTCTAATTCTATCGGTGGTGAAAGACCTACTTCAATTTGTCAAGATACAGAAGGAAATTTATGGATAGGTACGTGGGGAGGGGGAATTAGCAAATATATTTTTGAAGAAAACCACTTTGTAACCTATTTACATGATCCGCAAAATGATAATAGTATTCCAAACAATTATGTAAGAACTGTTTATTCTGACCAGAACAATACTGTCTGGGTAGGTACTTGGGGTGGTTTGTCGAAACTTAAAATTTTACCCGATGGAAATTTGGATATAATTAATTATCAGCATGATAATAAAAATAAGCTTAGTATCAGTAGTAATAAAATCACTTCTATTGCCAGGGATGCATCAGGTTTTTTGTGGATAGGTACTTTAGGCGGAGGACTAAATAAGTTTAACGAAAATGAAAATGAATTTACAGATTTTACTAATACTCCTGGCAATTCTTTAATTATTAGCCATAATGATGTTAGTATTGTATACGAGGATAAATCTCAAAATTTATGGATCGGGACTATTACCGGCGGTTTAAATAAAATTGACCAGGATCGAAAAAATATTTCCTATTATAATCACGAACCTGATAATGCAACAAGTTTAACCGGCGACAAGGTTTACAGTATTTATGAAGATAAGTCCGGCTTATTGTGGATCGGTAGTAATGGGCTGAATATTTATAATAAGAATCTGGAAAAATTTTCACATATTTACCGATCAAAGAACATTCAAAACAGTTTAAACAACAATAAAGTTTGGACCTTCTATGAGGACAAAAATCAAAACATATGGATTGGGAATGAAGGAGGATTAAATAATTATGATCCTATCACAAGACGATTTCTCAGTTTTAACCATATTGTCGGTGATCCTAATTCTCTAAGTAATGATAACGTAAATTCAATCGTAGAAGATCTTTCAGGCAATTTGTGGATTGGAACACG
>DAOWAQ010000310.1 GCA_030634505.1 Calditrichia bacterium | reverse complement strand
ATTATTAATTTTATAACTTTCATCTTTATATATTATTTTGTTTTCCATTCGTGTAAATTCGTGCCATTTGTGGATTAGAATCCTCGTTTCTGGACTTTTTCCCAATCAGACTTAGCCATTATCTTTACCAGTTCCTCAAATTTTATTTTTGGTTCCCAACCAAGTCTTTCTTTTGCTTTACTTGCATCACCAATTAGTAAATCCACTTCGGTTGGGCGGTAATAATTTTTATCCACTTCAACTATTATTTTGCGTGATTTTTTTTCGATCCCTTTTTCTTCCTCATTGTTCCCATGCCATTCCAATTCCATATCTAATTCCTTAAATGCTAAATCGGCTAATTCTCTTACTGTATGCGTTTCACCCGTTGCTAATACATAGTCTTCCGGTTTTTCACCCTGTAAGATACGCCACATTCCTTCCACATATTCAGGTGCATAACCCCAATCACGTTTGGCAGTCAAATTTCCCAGCAGTAATTTTTCCTGGATACCATATTTAATTCTTGCTGCTGCTCTTGTAATTTTACGACTTACAAAAGTTTCACCCCTACGTGGTGATTCATGATTAAATAAAATACCATTACAAGCAAATATATTGTATGCTTCACGGTAATTAACAATAATCCAATATGCATATAGTTTAGCTACACCATACGGTGAGCGGGGATAAAAAGGTGTATCTTCATTTTGTGGTACTTCTTGGACGTTTCCATACAACTCGCTAGTTGAAGCCTGATAAAATTTTGTTTTTATTCCTGTATCCCGAATCGCATCTATAAAACGTAAAGTTCCTATTGCATCAACTTCAGCAGTATATTCAGGGACTTCAAAAGAAACTTTTACATGACTTTGTGCGCCTAAATTATATATTTCATCAGGTTTAACTTTTTCAAGTAAACGATTTAAATTGCTGGAATCAGTTAAATCACCATAATGCAAAAATAAATTTTTATTCAGAATATTTGGATCATTATACAAATGATCAATGCGACCAGTGTTAAAAGAGCTACTTCGTCTTATTATACCGTGGATTTCATATCCCTTTTCCAAAAGTAATTCAGTTAGATATGAACCATCCTGACCTGTAATACCAGTTATTAAGGCTTTTTTCATAATTTCTCAAAAATTTTATAATTCATTTTGTTGTTAAAAATATTTAAGATTCTAAGAATTTTGAACATCAATCTGTGAACATTGCTGATTTATTCTTACCAATGCTGTATCCAATTCAACCGGTTTATAAAGAGATACCTTTGCACCTGCGTGGTCTATTTCACCTTCCAATGTTACAGTACCGGAAAAGGTTACTGTTTCGGGTTTGGTTGATTCTTCGCAGGCAAATAAGATTAAATATGAAAGTATTGCCAAAATTAATATTACTTTCTTTAGTAAAATGGATATCATACAGCAATTTTCTCTTAATTTCAAAAAGATTTTATTGAGGTTCAATAATGATCATTTGAATGGTATCTATAGTTTTGAAATCTGTATCTGCCGTTATTAAAGGAATATTTAAATATTCTGCAGTAGCAGCTATTATACAATCCGGTAATTTAATTTTATACTTTTTTCGAAGTTTAATCGTATTATCTTTAATTGATTTATTTATATCTATGATCGTACAGTGAGATAGAAAGTCATTGATAATTATTGATTCACTTTGTTTAAGTTTTTTAAATGCCTGTAATTCCAGATCCGAGATAAAAGATAAATATATGTTATTTTGATGAAGTAGCTCTGCTATTTTTTGATTCCCACTCAGCAAATATATAGCAATATTCGTATCAATTAAATAATTATTTCCATTCATCCCTGAGAGTTCTTTGTGTTAATACAGGATTTTCAGAAATATCTAGCTTACCACAATATCTATATGCATCAATACCAACGGTTTTTATCTGTTTCAATTTTCTCTGATATGTAGTTCGTTTATCATTTTTTTTAATAATTATGGCCTTCATTTATTCATGGCTCCAAAATCTTGACTTTAACTAAATTAAATAATCTAAATTGTTTTCGCGAATTTAGCTTTTTATTTTTTTTTGTTCTTCCGGAAAAATTTCAAACCGTAAGTCTTTTTTCATTGCAGAATGGATTCCCAATAATTTTTGGTTTTTTTGTCCAGATTCCTGCTGTTTTTTAATACAGATTGAATAAAATCCATTTCGATTACATTTAGCAACCATTCAATTGAATCTGTATTTCCATATCGTAGAATTCTTTCGACAATAAAAAATGGATATTTATCCAAGGATATTTCATCAAAATCACAATCCCAAAAATATTTTTTATACGCCACGGGTAATGGGGGATTCCTCTGAATTGTAAATTTATCCGGTTCCAAACGACACTTTCTGTTTCTTTAGTTTCTTAACTTTTTATATAAAATTTTCATTGCTTCAAAATATGACAACTTAATATTATTGAAAATTTCATTAATTTTTTCTTCATCGTACGTGTGAGTTGTCTCATTCCGATCATCTACCATGTTCAAAAAAACTTCTGTGATTTTAGCATCAAATATATCCACAGAAAAACCTTCCCTGAAACAACTTTTTGGAGAGTTGCAAATAATACCGTGCTTTTCATTTAGATAAGCACGTAATGTTTTCCAACAAAATTCAAAAGTATATTCAAAACGCTGAATGGTAGCATCCCGAATAATTTCCGAATACGGTTCATTTAATATTTCCTGCAGTGTTGTCAGTGCTTTTTTAAAATGTTGCATTTTTAAATTGGACTGTTCCAAACTACACCTTCTGCTTGAATTTGTTTTTTTAATGTATTTGATACATTGTTAAAATCAACAACCTCCACTTTATATGGAATCGTTGATTCTTCAAATTTATCCTTAATATGCCGTATGATGCTTTTTTCCAATTTATCTTTACCTGCTAAAGCAATATCAAAATCAGATCGTTCGTTATAATCCCCTCTGGCACGTGATCCATATAAAATCACTTTAACATTTTCATCCTTGATAATATTATTAATTATTTTTTTTATCCTATTTTCTATACTTTGCATTTTTGTTTCTTTTTGTACCATTCCCATACATCCGTATTATTTTTTTCCGTAAACCAATTTTTTCAGTTTATTTGCAACTGGAAATCTTTCATTCGTTGTCATATTAATTTGCTACTTTATATCCCATTCTTCAGGTTCTATAAATCCATTTGCTATATTAACAACTTGCTTCATTTCGCGCGGCATGATTGTATCCTAAATATTATAAAAATTGACTGAATACTTTTCTTAATTCATATATATCTGTTAGATTATTTTGCAATACGCTAAAAACAATCTTACGATCTATGTCAAGATAATCATGAACTAAAATGTTTCTGAAACCAATGATTTGTATCCAGTTTGTTTTCAACTCTTTTGTAATATAATTATTTAGATCTCCCCAAGCAATTAGATTTTCTCTATCCGCTACCCAGTAGTTAATCCTAGAGTACGAATTAAGT
>DAOWAQ010000235.1 GCA_030634505.1 Calditrichia bacterium | reverse complement strand
AGATTAAAGATTCTTGCTGCTTTTGATAAATCTATAAATTCTATGAAATATTTTAGTATAAATGCAACAATCCAGAATAAAAGATATTTCGGATATAAAAATGGAAATACCAGAAATAACAAATAATAGAAAAACAAAATAACTGAAAATAATATTGATGATGGTGATTTTAAAAGCGCTTTACTGTTTTTTCTGACTTGTTGATGAAATATGTCCGAGAATTTTTCCGGTGGTTGTGTCCAAATAAAAGTATCGGGATGAGCGCAAAAATCAATTTTTCCATCATTTAAATAATGGAATCTTTCAGTTAATAATATATCATCACCACTACGATATTGTTTTAACGCCAAAAAACTGCCGACATCTTCATAAGCAAATTTTCTGTATGCTAAATTTCTTCCTATACTCGACATGGGATGACCTAATTTTGCCGGAGCAGAAGCAGCGATTGCTGAAAACAAATTGTCGAATTGGAGAACTTTTTGATAAAAACCAGATTTGCGAGTAATCGGAGAATGACCAATTACCATAGAAACATTCGGTTTAAAATAATTAACCATTTCCTTTAGCCAGTTTTCAGGAACAATACAGTCTGCATCCGTAGTAAAAATGATTTCACCTTTTGCCTGATTTATACCATTCAACAGTGCATTCTTTTTTCCTTTTAATACATCACTTTTTTCATCTATCTGAATTATTCTCCAGTTGTCGTGATTTTTGCAGTATTCTTTTATTATGGTAGGAGTATTATCTTTGGAACAATCATCAACAAAGATTATATCGAATTTATCTTGAGGGTAATTTAGTTTTTCGAGACTTTGCAAACAGGGTAGAATTCTATCCTCTTCGTTACGAGCAGCGATTACAATCGAGACGCTGTGTTGAAAATTATTTCCAACATTTTTGAGTCTTGAAAGTCCTATGAAGGTTCCGATTAAAATAGCAATATAGAATCCGCTTAGAACCAAAAACAAAATCAAAATAATATTCAATTTAATAATCCAGTTTAAATCCGAAATGGTATTCAGTAAGTTCTTTTGTTGAACCGGATTTATTTGTCCGGGTATTGGTTATTACCAAATTTAAATATAAATCATTTAGAATTTCATATTGGCTATAAAATTCATATAATTTTTTGGTTGTTAAAATTCCTTCTAAAAATTTTCTGGTTTCAGGAGGTTCTTGTGGATATTTGGGTGTTTTAACATGGCCAAACCGAATATTTCCGCCGATATTTTCATTTGTATAATTGTCGCCATGTTTCCACTGCATAAATTTAATACCTGTCAGGAATCGATGATGCCATTCTTTAAAAACATTCAGATAATATACTTCAGAATTCGGCCCTGCCCAATAACCTAATGGTCGTAAATTATTTACATAACGATTCACATTATATTTATGTGTGTAAACCCACGGCATAATAGCAACATATTCAAATCGCAATGACAGATTATCGATATTTAGTGGATCTGTAAAATGCGTTCCCAATAGAAAAGCATGTTTATTGCCATACCAGTTTGTACCTAATTTACTCTGAGACATTTCATCAAGAAAAACTGTACCGTATAACTTTATTCCAGGATAAGCTACCCATTGGGCGTCAATTGAAATTGTAGCATTATCCCGATCTTTTAAATTATGTTGAACTGCTCTGTAAAAATTGAATGGAATCATATAAGCCCAGTCAGCATAGCGATTTCCGTAGATAAATGTCTCATTTAAACCGATAATTAATGGATTCCATGGAGAAAATTCAAATCGCTGCGCGGCAACCCATTTATCATGAAAGAATTTTCCATAAATCTCCGAAACTGAATCTTGTTCGGCTAATAGTTTTCCGTGTAAAAAAGTAAAAGAGCCCCAACCCCAGTTTTTTGAAACACTAATATAAGGAAATTGTTCTACGTAGTCTGATAATATCAATTTGCCTGATTCGCCCCATCCCCATGAAACCGGCTGCATAGCAAATCGCAAATCGACATATTGTGTATTTAAAGCCAGTTCCCCCCCGGAGCGATCAAAAAAGATTTTTGCATCACCTTCAGAAGTTTGCCGCCAGGAGCCTTTTAGTATCGGGTCATTATCTCTGTAAGGAGAATCACCCTGGATACCAACTAATTCAATATTCAAATCATAAGCAAAGTTGGATGCAATTAATCCACGGAATTTATACAAGGTTGAATTAGCGAGGCGGTATTCATTGTCTGAAGTTTTATCATAAGTGATATTTAATACATGGTCAAAATAAAAATTATTTTCTTCATCCTCCCATAAAAAAACGTGATTTTCTTCTTCCGGGTTATTTTGTTTTAAAATCCGCGAAAAATCTTTTACAAATTGCGATGGTTGTAAAACTGTATACCAACTTTGGTCTTCAGGTAATTCTTTATATCGGTTTTTAGAATTGATTTCATATCTAAAATCCAGGAGAAAATTATTTAGTTTTTGTTGGTCAATGGACGTCATTTCTGAACGGGTTGAATCTAAATGCAAAAGAATAGTTGCTACGCGGTCCCTGGAAATTGGTTTCGTGCCCATTAACAGGTCGTTAATTAAACCCAAAGTTTCCAGCCTGTCAAAAAACGGATAGATTGGGTGTTCCAGCGACACACTGGAAATATTGGATGCATAAATACTTACAGTAAATAGAATTAATAAGAGAAATCGTTTAAACATTAACACTCCTGTAATAATAGAACGTTGAATTTAATATTATTGGATGTTTGTTTCAACGATATCTAATCTTAAATAATAATATCTACTCTTTTTGCATCCGAGAATTTTTAAATGACCATTTAACAATGGATTCAGCAAAAGATAGTGGCTCTGGCAAGTATTCCCCCTCGCTGGAAATATTATCTGATACCAGTAAAAATTAGATATGAACGGATTGAATTTATTTTATGGTTTAGTGGGAGAAAGTCTATTATTCTCTCATATAGACAGACTCATAAGGTTAAATAAACTTTATTGTAATCATTGATGAGATGTGAACAAAGAGGAAACATTTTACGCAATAGCCTTAAAATTTAGTCGATATTTCCCTCTAATCTTTACCAGAATTTGACTACTTAAGCGCACAATATTTCACTCTTCACTACACCTGCCCATAAAGTTGAATAAGCTGAAAATTCTTTGAACTACTTTTTAAGAGTTTGAGCAGCCTTCATCTGTTTTTTGACATGAATCAACATCTTGTCAATCTCAATCTTGGTCGATTCAAAATCAGGATTGGCTCCGTTCATGACCGTGCTCCAGAAACGGGTTTGGGCAGCGCTTGCGACAGCTTCTTGAATCTCCGCTTGGGATGCTCCCAACATTTTTGCCATCTCGGTGTGAAAATAGACACAATAATTACATGGAATTTGAGATGCCACTGCAAGCCCGATGAGTTCTGAATATTTGGCCGGTAGAGCCGCTTCCGGATTTTGCCGAGCTTTCATCATTTCCCACGCGGCAACACGCAAATGCTCAGGAAATACCTTAAATTGTGGTGGGATGGCACCGAAAGTCTGTTTCATTTCAGTCTGCATTTTCTTCGACGCGTCTGTTTGGCTTTCCTGGGCTAAAATAGTTCCTGTAAAACATATTGCGAATACAACTAATAAAATTAAACTCTTCATAATAAAATCCCCTTAAAAATTAAATAAATGTTAGATAATAAAAATTAATTAATAAAACTTAGGTTAAGAAATCCTCCCTTCTTTACTAACCTATGATTTGCAGTAAATTACAAATTGATATTTGCGGTGTGAATTTTTATCTAACGGAAGTTAAATAGTATTTATTTCATTTTTTTTAATTGAATAATTTTATATAAAAAAATCCACCTAAACATTGAAGTAGCTTTATGTACTCCAAGGGGATACCATGTCTATCTTTGTTTGTAGTACAGAGTTACTTGAGCAAGATCATGTTCTTTGCTTCCTGAAATTCAAATGCTTTGATGTTACTTTAGTGTATTAAGCAAATGATTGAATGGAATTGAATTTGTACTTCTATTACTCAGCAAAAAATTCGGTATTACATCAAAAAATTAGATTTTTCCACACCGTAAAAATATACCCTGCATAAGTATATTATTTATTCCACTCATATAATT
>DAOWAQ010000040.1 GCA_030634505.1 Calditrichia bacterium | reverse complement strand
TTGACATGCATGTACATCTAAGAGAACCTGGAAGAGAAGATGAAGAAACAATTATTTCCGGAAGTTTTGCCGCGGCAAATGGTGGATTTACAGGTGTTGCATGCATGCCAAATACAGACCCGCCAATCCATACTCAGGAAATTGTTAATTATATTAAAAAACAAGCAGCAGATTTATTGGTTGATGTATATCCGATAGCAGCAATTACTAAAAACCGAAAAGGTGAAGAGCTTGCACCGATTGCAGAATTGGTACATGCCGGAGCGGTAGCAATCTCGGATGATGGATCACCTGTTATGAATGCTGAAGTTATGAGAAGAGCATTGGAATATAGCAAAATGTTCGATATCCCGGTTTTGGGTCATGAAGAAGATTTGAATTTAGCAAATGATCGTCATATGCATGAAGGATTTTATTCAACCAAACTTGGAATTCAAGGAATCCCTTCACTTTCAGAAGAAGTACTGGTGGCTCGTGATATTATGCTTACTGAATATACCGGGGGGAAATTTCATGTTTGTCATATTAGTACCAAGGGTAGTATTGAAATAGTGAGAAGAGCAAAAGAGAAAGGATTACCTGTAACCTGTGAAGTAACACCGCATCATTTTACAATAACCGATAAAGAGGTAGAATCTTTTGATACAAATACTAAAATGAATCCTCCGCTTCGTTCGGTCGAAGATGTTGAAGCAATTAAAGAAGGATTAAAAGACGGCACCATTGATGCTATTGCAACAGATCATGCACCACATTCAATTGAAGAAAAAGAAGCTGAATTTATTTATGCACCATTTGGAATTATTGGATTAGAAACAGCTATAGGATTAATTAATTCTCAATTGATTGAAAGTAAAATATTAAATGTTTCTGACTTATATGATTTATGTGTCAGGAAACCACGAGAGATATTAAATCTAAGTGTTCCAAAAATCAAAATCGGTGAAACAGCTAATCTTACAATTTTTGATTTAAATACTAAATGGAAATATAGATCAGAAAAAAGCCTATCAAAATCAATTAATTCTCCGTTTAACGAATGGGATATGAGTGGAAAATCTATATTAGTGATTAATAAAAACAAAATATTTTATAGTATTTAAGAATTTTAAATTGTACAAAACCCTCAATATTTATGTGTCATATAAAAGATGATTTTGCAAAAATAAAAATATCTTGACAGACTTTTAGTAACATGTTAAATTAAAGGCTCGATTTTTAGTATTCAGGAGGATAGTTTGAAAACTTATATTGCCAAAACAGAAGAGATTGATGAAGCCCGTCAATGGTACGTTGTTGACGCTGAAAATCAAATTCTGGGAAGAATGGCTTCGAAAATTGCTTACGTATTAAAGGGAAAAAACAAACCGTTTTATTCACCACATCAGGATACAGGTGATTTTGTGGTTGTTGTAAATGCTGATAAGATTAAAGTAACGGGTAATAAATTAACTCAAAAAATATATTATACACATTCAAGATATCCCGGAGGGCAAAAAGCCACCTCCCTTGAAAGTATGTTACAAAAAAATCCAGAACGTGTAGTTGAGTTGGCTATAAAGAGAATGTTACCTAAAAATGCACTTGGAAGAAAACTTTTTGGCAAGCTAAAGGTTTATGCAGGAGAAGATCATCCTCATAAAGCCCAACAACCTCAAGTAATGAATCTCAATTAAAAAGGTAGATAAATGGAAGTATATTTAGCAACAGGTAGAAGAAAAAATGGTGTTGCACGCATAAGAATGTCACCAGGATCAGGTAAAGTTACGATAAATGATACAGATATTTTATCATATTTCAAACGTGAAACTTTGAAAATGGATATCGAACAACCCCTTGAATTAACAGAATCGCTTGATAAATTTGATATTACAGCGACAGTTCATGGTGGTGGTCTTACCGGTCAAGCCGGTGCGGTTCGATTAGGTATAGCCAGGGCTTTGCTTAAATACAGTGAAGATCATCGACAAGCCTTACGACAAGGGGGTTTCTTAACAAGGGATCCACGTGAAAAAGAAAGAAAGAAATATGGTTTAGCCAAAGCTCGCAAACGTTTTCAGTTTTCCAAACGTTAATAGAAATTCAGATTTTTTAATAATCTTAAATAAATTAAGTAATAAAAAACTAACACACACATTAGTTGATTTGATTAGGGGTCACAGACAGTCTATTGTTTGTGCCTGATCAAAGTTGATGCTAATGGAGGATAAACCAAAATAAGGAGTAACACATGCCTCGCGTATCATTGGAGCAACTACTTGCCTCTGGCACCCACTTTGGTCATCTTACACGCCGTTGGAATCCTAAAATGAAAGAATTTATTTTTATGGCAAGAAACGGTATTCATATCATTGACCTTAAAAAAACTCAAAAAAAATTAGATGAAGCTTGTACAGCATTACAAAGCATTATTGAAGGTGGCGAAGATATATTATTCGTTGGGACTAAAAAACAAGCTTCTGAAATAATAAAAGCAGAAGCTCAGCGTTGCAACATGTTTTTCGTGACAGAACGTTGGTTGGGAGGAACCCTGACCAATTTTTCGACAATTAAAAAGTCGATTAAACATATGAAAAATCTTGAAAAAAA
This sequence comes from Calditrichia bacterium, assembly GCA_030634505.1. GTDB lineage: Bacteria > Calditrichota > Calditrichia > JAJRVZ01 > JAJRVZ01 > DAOWAQ01. The sequence continues at coordinate 7,786 of DAOWAQ010000040.1, read as the reverse complement.
GGGAACAGACGGGACTTATGACAAAATTACTAAAAAAGAAAAACTGAGTATTGAACGTGAAAAAACGAAAATGAAAAAAGTTCTGGAAGGAATTGAAGATATGAAACGACTTCCAGGTGCAATTTTTATTGTGGATATTAAAAAGGAACAAATTGCTGTTAAAGAGACAACAAAGTTGAATATTCCGATTTTTGCAATGGTTGATACAAATACTGATCCTACATTAATTGATTACCCGATTCCTGCAAACGATGATGCTTCAAAAAGTATTAGTTTAATCGGACGTTCGATAGCTGATGCTGTGATTGAATCTCGTCAGAAAGTGGATCAATTAAAAGCCGAAACTGCAGCAAAAGAATCGGATGAAAAAGTAATAGAAGAAAAAACTCAGAAAAACTAACCAGGAAAATTTTAAGGAGCAAGAAATGGCTGACATTACGGCTGCAATGGTTAAAGAACTCCGTGATAAATCCGGTGCCGGAATGATGGATTGCAAAAAAGCATTACAGGAATCAGATGGAGATTTGGAAAAATCCGTTGCATTATTACGGAAAAAAGGTATCGCTGCCGCAGAAAAAAGAGCAAACAGAGCTGCAAATGAAGGAAGAATAGAATCTTATATTCATCCCGGAAGCAAATTAGGGGTGATCGTTGAAGTGAATTGTGAAACTGATTTTGTTGCTAAAACAGATGATTATCAAAAATTTTCACGTGACATTGCTATGCATGTTGCTGCATCTGCACCAAGGTTTGTAAAAAGAGAAGAAGTTGATCAGGAATCAATTGATAAAGAAATGGAGATTTATAAAGACCAGGCTAAAAATCAAGGTAAACCTGAAGCAATAATTGAAAAAATTGCTTCAGGAAAATTAGATAAATTTTATTCAGAAGTCTGTTTAATGGAACAGCCTTTTGTAAAAGATCCGAATATAACGATTAAAGACCTATTAACTGATACTATTTCTAAATTAGGCGAGAATATTACCATAAGTCGATTTAGTCGATTTAAAATTGGAGAATAATCTTTGTCTTCACCCGCATACAACAGAATTCTTTTAAAATTAAGTGGTGAATCCTTAACAGGTAAAAATGATTTTGGTATTGAATCATCAGTACTATATCGATTTGCTAAAGAAATCAAGAAAGTATATGATTTAAAAGTTCAAATCGGCATTGTTATTGGTGGAGGTAATATTTTCCGTGGTCTTTCCCAACAGGCAAAAAAGATGGATCGTGTACAAGCAGATTATATGGGAATGTTGGCTACTGTTATTAATAGTCTGGCATTACAAGACGCTCTCGAAAAATCAGGGATTGAAACGCGGGTTATGACCGCCATCGAAATTAGAGACGTTGCCGAACCGTTTATAAGAAGAAGAGCCTTGCGTCATCTTGAAAAAGGGCGAGTAGTAATATTTGCAGGTGGTACTGGAAATCCGTATTTTACTACTGATACCGCCGCAGTGTTAAGAGCCGTAGAAATTGAAGCAGATGTAATTATTAAGGGTACAAGGGTAGATGGTGTCTTTGATGCTGATCCTGAAAAGGTGAGAAATGCTAAACTTTTTAATAAAATCAGCTATATTGAGGTGGTAAATAAAGGTTTAAAAGTCATGGATTCGACTGCGATTACTTTGTCTATGGATAACAAACTCCCGATTATTGTATTTAATTTTGATAAAGAAGATAATCTGATGAAATTAATTCAGGGTGAATCTATCGGAACCAAAGTTCAGGAGTAATATCATGAGTGCTAGCCATATCAAAAAAGATGCAGAACACCGTATGAAAAAATCTGTTGAAACTATTCAAAATGAATTTAACAAAATCCGAACCGGAAGAGCGACGCCGGCACTACTCGATAGCGTTAAAGTTGAATATTATGGAGCTGTAGTTCCACTATCACAGGCTTCAACAATCACAACACCTGAACCCCGCCTGATTGCTATTCAGCCCTGGGATAAAAATATGATTGCTGAAATAGAAAAAGCAATTCTCAAATCAGATTTAGGTTTAACACCATCAAATGATGGTACATTTGTAAGACTTCCCATACCACAATTGAGTGAAGAAAGAAGAAATGACCTGGTAAGATTGGTGAAGAAATTTGCAGAGGATGGAAGAATCGCGGTTAGAAACGTAAGACGTGATGCTAATGATCATCTGAAAAGACTCCAAAAAGATCATGAAATGTCTGAAGATGAACTAAGTATTGAATTGGATGAAACCCAGGAATCGACAAATAAATATATAAAAGATATTGATGAGTTATTGGGTAGAAAAGAAAAAGAAATATTAGAAGTTTAATCAAATCACTGAATATCCATTAGTTATTTATAATTTATTGCTACGATCTATTCTCATCTGCAACAGTATTGTTTTTGTGACATAATAACACACTAATTTGTTCTATCAATATTCGTATTTTTATTTATCTGCTGTAATTCCCAGTTAATCCAAATATGGCACATCATTTGTAATACATCTTTAATATCATAAATTTGAAAAAGGATGTGACAATATGACATTTGAAAAATTTACATTAAAAGCCCAAGACTCAATTGCGATTGCACAACAAATAGCTTTCGAATTTGGTAATCAGCAAATTGAACCTGAACATATATTGTTGGCTTTGATAAAAGATAAAGAAGGACTGATACCTACAATAATTAAAAAATCAGGTGTTGACTTAAATATAGTTTTGGCTTCAATAGAGCATGAAGTTAAAAAATTTCCCAAAGTACAGGGCAGTGGATTTGGACAAGTTCAATTATCAAATCGTAGTCAAAATTTGATTAACAATGCTTTTAAAAAGACCAATGAACTAAAAGACGATTTTGTAAGTACCGAACATCTACTATTAGCCATATTAGTAGAAAATGATGGAAACGGTGGAAAAATACTAAGAGAAATGGGAATTTCCTCTGATAATGTAATGCTGATACTAAAATCTATTCGTGGTAACCAAAGTGTCACTGACCAGAATCCTGAAGGTAAATACCAGGCATTACAAAAGTATGGAAGAGATTTAAATGAATTAGCAAGATTAGGTAAAATGGACCCCGTAATCGGGCGGGATGAGGAGATCCGCAGAGTGTTACAGGTATTATCAAGAAGAACAAAAAATAATCCTGTTTTAATTGGAGAACCGGGTGTTGGAAAAACGGCAATTGCAGAAGGTATTGCACATCGAATAATAAACGGAGATATACCGGAAAGTATAAAATCAAAAAGAATTGTTTCTTTGGATTTGGGTGCTTTGATTGCCGGTGCGAAATTTAGAGGAGAATTTGAAGAAAGGCTGAAAGCTGTTTTAAAAGAAGTAACAGAATCACAAGGTCAGGTTATATTATTTATCGATGAATTGCATACAATAATTGGCGCCGGTGCAGCTGAAGGAGCTGTAGATGCTTCAAATATGTTAAAGCCAATGCTTGCCAGGGGAGAACTTCGAACAATCGGGGCAACAACTTTGGATGAATACCGGAAGCATATTGAAAAAGATGCTGCTTTTGAAAGAAGATTCCAACCAGTTTTGATTAAAGAACCAAGCATTGAAGATACAATTTCAATACTTAGAGGTTTAAAGGAAAAATATGAGGTTCACCACGGTGTTCGCATAAAAGATTCTGCATTAGTAGCATCAGCTATGCTGTCTGATAGATATATCTCTGATAGATTTTTGCCAGATAAAGCAATTGACTTGATTGATGAGGCAGCTTCAAAATTAAGAATTGAAATTGATTCACTACCGGAAGAACTGGATGAAGTAGAAAGAAAAATTCAAAAGCTTGAAGTTGAGCAATTTGCATTAAAAAATGAGAAAGATGAATCCCTTGTTAATCGAAAAAAAGAAGTTGGTAAAGAGATTGCAAATGCAAAATCCAAACGGGATGAGTTACGCTCACACTGGCAACTTGAGAAATCAAGTATAAAAAAGATTAGAGACATAAAAGAAAAAATTGATCAGATGAAAATTGAAATTGAAAAAAAAGAAAGGGATGGGGATTTAAATAAAGTAGCAGAATTACAATATGGAAGTTTGCCAAAATTGGATAATGAATTACAGGTAGAAAATAAAAGATTAGTTGAAATTCAAAAAAATAAACAAATGCTTAAAGAAGAAGTTGGTGATGAAGATATCGCGGAAATAGTATCGAAATGGACGGGAATTCCAGTAACTAGGATGATTGAAAGTGAAAAAGAAAAATTATTAAAAATGGAAGAAAGAATTTCTCAACGTGTAATGGGACAATCTTAAGCTATTGAAGCTGTATCGGATGCAATTAGAAGATCACGTGCCGGTCTGGGAGATGAGAACAGACCAATCGGTTCATTTATTTTTCTTGGATCAACTGGAGTAGGTAAAACGGAATTAGCCAGAGCTTTGGCAGAATTTTTATTTGATGATGAACAAGCAATTATTCGCATTGATATGTCAGAATATATGGAACAACATTCTGTGGCTCGACTAATAGGTTCTCCTCCGGGGTATGTTGGCTATGATGAAGGCGGACAGCTCACGGAAGCTGTTAGGAGAAAACCATATTCTGTTATCTTATTTGATGAAATTGAAAAAGCTCATCCGGAAGTGTTCAATATTTTATTGCAAATTTTAGATGAAGGCAGATTGACAGATAATAAAGGTCGAACGGTAAATTTTAAAAATTCTATTATCATTATGACCTCAAATATCGGAGCTCCCTTGATAATGGAAAAATCTCAAAATATTACTGAACAAAATAAAGAAGAAATACATGAATCAATAAAAGCAGATGTATTAACATTGTTAAGAAAGAATTTCCGACCAGAATTTATTAACAGGATTGATGATATAATTGTATTCCACTCTTTGAGTCAAAATGAAATATTAAAAATTGTGCACTTGCAAATAAATATGGTTAAAGCAAAATTACTTGAACAGGGAATTAATATTAAAATTAGTGACAATGTGATGAAATACATTGCAAACAAAGGCTATATTCCCGAATTTGGGGCTCGACCTTTGAAGCGATTAATTCAAAAAGAAATTGTGAATGAATTGGCAAAAAATATAATTGCAGGTAAATTTGGTAAAGAAGACTCAATAATGGTTGACATATATAAAGAAAAGATTGAATTCAAAAAAGATAAATCGTAATGGTTTCAATATCTAAAAATACAGGAGATAAAAATGTTTAAGAAGATTAGTATTGCATTAATTTTATTAGTTATTCTGAGTATATATATTCTGGCTCAAAAAGAGGAAAATAATGAAAAAGCTATTGTTTCAGTTTCCGAAGTCAAAGAAAAAATTGAAAATAAAGAAGATATCTTGCTTCTTGATGTTCGGACTTCCGGCGAGTTTGATGGAAATCTGGGACATATTGAAGGTGCAATTTTAATTCCTTTGCAGGAACTCGAAAGCAGGCTGGATGAATTAACAGAAAAGAAAGAGAATGAAATTATTGTAATTTGCCGAAGCGGTAATCGTAGTGGAAGGGCTACTAACATATTACGAAAAGAAGGATTTAACGCTTTCAATATGGTCGGCGGAATGATAGCTTATCGCGTAATGGAGAATAAATCTGAACAAAATGAGTCAGAAAAGGAAAGCGATAAAGACCACCATTAAAGAATTATTAAAAACAGAATTTCTTTTGTAACATTTATTTTTTTACTGCATCAAAAGTAAGTTTTTCGGAAATGGGAAAAGTATGGTTTACAAAGATATGACAATTGAAGAATTGGTAGAAAAATATCCACAAACTATCAGACCTTTAAGTGAAATGGGAGTGAATTGTGTTGTTTGTGGAGAACCATTATGGGGAACGATAGAAGAAAATATCGAATCAAAAGGATTGACAGACTTGGATGGAATAATTACAAAATTAAATGAAATAATCAGTGGATAATGGAGTTATTAATGAATCTTAAAAATTTATTTTCAAATAAATGGATTAAAACATCAATATTTGTCGTATTGGGGGCAATCGCAGGATATTCCTATTATTATTTTATCGGTTGCTCAACCAATTCCTGTCCTATTACAAGTAATCCATATATCAGCAGTGGATATGGCATGATGGTAGGTTTATTGCTTTCATTTGATTCTAAGAAAAAGCAGGAAAATACAGTTAAAAAACAAAGGGAATAATTTTGGAATCTTTTTTATATATAATACTGGCAATTATTGGTTTTATCCTTTTTATGCAGATTTTTATTAGAGTATCTTCTTTGTTAAAAAAGGGAAAAGAAATTACGGGAATAAATGGTGAATTGGGTAATAAAATTAATGCTGGTGAAAAATTATTAGTATATTTTTTTAGTCCAACTTGTGGGGCTTGTAAGGCTATAACACCAATTATAGATAAAATGAAAAATGAAAAATCAAATATTTATAAAATTGATGTTTCACAAAAACCGGAAATAAGCAGAGGATTTGGTGTAATGGGCACTCCGGCTACAATTGTTGTCGAAAATAAAAAAATCTCGCAGTATATATTGGGAGCAAAATCTGAAACGTTTATAAGAAAACTGGTAGATTAATTAATAAAGGGTATTTGTTATGTATGGATTTTCAAAAAAAGTTAACTATGGATTTGATGAAGCAATTGAAAGAGTAACTGAGGAACTAAAAAAAGAAGGTTTTGGAATACTTTCTGAAATAGATGTTAAAGCTACTTTGAAGAAAAAAATGGATATTGATTTTCCAAACTATAAAATATTAGGGGCATGTAATCCGCCTCTTGCGCATAAAGCGTTAAGTGCAGAACCGGAGATTGGATTATTACTTCCCTGTAATGTAATTGTATATGAAAATAATAATGAAGTATCTGTATCAGCGATTGATGCTCAAGCAATGTTCAAGATTGTCGATAGGGATGATATTGAACCAATAGCGGAAGAAGTAAATAAGAAATTAAAACAAGTAATTGAAAATTTATAAATATTAAAAAGGTTATAAGGAGCAATAAATGCCTATTTTTGAGTTTCGATGTAAAAAATGCAACTATGTATTTGAAGAATTTGTTTTTTTATCAAAAACTAATTTTGATGATCTTATCTGTCCTGAATGTGGAGAGATGAATGCAGAAAAATTGATGTCAGCATTTAGTTCTTCGGGAGCCAGTTTGTCATCAGGATATGCGGCACCTGCCAGTTCCTGCGGCAGTGGCGGATTTAGCTGAGCATAATTTTACAATCAACCGTGTGTTGAAATTATTGAAGCAGGAATATTCCTGCTTTTTTTATATGTAATTCATCATTCACTTCAACTTGCCGAAAATGCCTTACAATACAAATATTAAAAATGAAGCAAATTAATGAGAGAAAAAGTAGATAAATATTATAATTCTTTGGATTATAAATTACTTAATTTAAAAGAAGAAGAGCTAGATTCAATAAAAATATCTCGTTTAGATGACGTTGATGTTACTAAGGATAATTATAAAGATTTGTTTGAACAGGGGCTGGAACTAATCAGAAAGGAAAGATTACCAAAAGCATTAATGCTTGAAATTCTTGATCAATACGCTGCACGTCTCGAAGATCTTGACGGTGTTGATTTATCAATAGAAAAACTTGAGAGCCATGATGAAGTCACAAAAGAAAAAATTAAATCATTGGTTTTATTTGGAATTCAGGCAGTATTAATAAAGGAAAATGCACAGCTTATATCGGAACTGAAAAGAACTAATGAAAATTATGAAGAATTAATTGGATTGGTTACTCATGAATTCAAGAATATGTTGACCTCAATTTATGGATATAATAAAATATTAAGAAGACAACTTGAAAAACAGGG
>DAOWAQ010000311.1 GCA_030634505.1 Calditrichia bacterium | reverse complement strand
GCACCCATTGGCATTCCGGGATGTCCTGAATTTGCTTTTTGTACCCCTTCCGCTGCAAGTATTCGAAGTGTATCAGCTGCTAATTTTCCTATTTTTTCATTTTGCATTATTTTCCTCTTTAATATTTCGTTAGCCAGTTAAAAAGTATTAAAAAAAATAAAATTCTTTTTGTCTGCATTGCCACGAGATTCATCTCGTGGAGCCAAAATTAAATTTAAATAATTGGGGTTTTTCCCGTAGGGATGCCTATGGCAAACCCCTTTTATTTCCCAATTATTTCAAATCCATATTTCTCTATAAAAGATTGATACTCTTCAGCAAATGTTCTTTTCTTATGATGCTCCTCTTGGTTTTTTATATAATCCCTGACTTTATTTACTGCCGAGTGACTTATTGAAACTGCAATGTACTCTTCTTGCCATGCAAACTCATTAGATGTTAGATGATTTTGATTCACCCAAAAAGAAGATTCTCCTTTGAGCAAATGAGCTACTTTTGCAATAGACTGATCTGACTTCAAAGATATGAGTGTATGAATATGATCAACATCTCCGTTAATAAAATCAAGATAAATATCTTTCTTTTTTGTATTCTCTTTTATGTGTGTAATAACCTTTGATTTAATTTCACTTTTTAAAAATGGTTGCCTATTTTTTGTTGACCATATTAGATGAATCCAGATTTTTATATATGGCATTTTAGAACCTATCAGATAAATGATTTGGGTTTGCCCAAGGCATCCCTACGGGAAAAACCCAGATAAATAATTAGTGCCTTTATCCACGAGATAAATCTCGTGGCAATTCATGTAACTATTAATTACAGCAATTTTCAACTTCCGCTACTGTTTTTGGAATTGGTTTGCCTAGAACTCGACTACCGGTTTCAGTAACCAAAACATCATCCTCTATTCTGACGCCACCAAATCCAATATAATCCCTAACTTTTTCATAATTGATAAAATCTGCGAATTTGTTTTCTTTTTGCCAAATATCTATTAAAGCTGGGATAAAATATAATCCAGGTTCTACAGTTATTACATATCCCGATTGTAATTCTTTTCCAAACCTCAAATACGCCAATCCAAACTGTTCACTTCTTTTCGTTTCATCTGTATATCCAACCAGGTTTTCTCCCAGATTTTCCATATCATGGACATCCAGCCCAAGCATATGCCCCAAACCATGTGGAAAAAATAATGCATGAGCGCCTTTATTTACCGCTTCATCAATATCGCCTTTCATCAACCCTAAATCTTTCAAACCGCCTGCAATAATTTTCGCAGCATTTAAGTGAATATCACGATATTTAACACCGGGCTTAATTGCTTCAATCGACTTTACTTCTGCTTCTAAAACTATTTCATAAATATCTTTCTGCCTTTGCGAAAATTTTCCACTTACAGGAAATGTTCGTGTAATATCAGAAGCATAATACATTGCTGTTTCTGCTCCGGAATCGTTGATCACCAAATCACCATCTCTGAGTAAATTACCGTGATAATGATTGTGCAATGTTTCACCGTTTTTAGAAAATATCACAGGAAATGAAATGCCACCGCTGCCGGAAGATGCAACACCTTCAATCAACCCGGATATTTCATATTCGTATTTTCCGGGTTTGGTTAATTTCATTGCAGAAGTATGCATATTATATGCTACATTTACGGCTTTTTCCATTTCTTCGATTTCTTCATTGCTTTTGACAGATCGTTGTGGGATAATCAGGTTAATCAACTTTAGTGATGATTTCTCACCAATCGTTTTTTCATCTATTGATAACAAATCCCTTAATTTAATCACATGTTCAGGTCTGTAAGGTGGTAAATAATGGATTGTTCTGTTCTGAGATTTAAATTTATTTATATATTCACTCAATTTTTCTATCGGGGCTGATTGTGGTGCGCCTACTTGATCAGCCAGTTCTTTTAATGTCGGTTGAGGTCCCATCCAAATAACATCGTCAATTTGAAAATCATAACCAAAAATAATTTCCTCACCGGATTCAACATCAATGATTGCCGCCATATTGGGAATATCAATTCCAAAATAGTATAAAAAAGTACGATCCTGCTGAAAATGATATGTATTTCCCGCATAATTCATGGCGCTTTCTTCATTACCTAAAAACAAAATAACGCCTGAATCTAAACCTTCTTTTAATTTAAATCGCCTTTTTGCATAAGTATCAGCGCTAAACATAAACAGCTCCTTTATATAAAAAATTAATTTTTGAATTTAGCAAATCGGGGAATAAAAAACATATCAATCGTGGAGAAAAATTATAATTTCCAAATATCAAAAAATAAATAAAATCCAAATTGCAAAGCACAAAATTCAAAACCACAATTTTTAGGTCACTATCATAACTGTTTGTTGATTTTGAATTTTAAAGTTGAGATTTATTTGAAATTTATTTTTTGGATTTTGGGATTTGTTTTTGAACTATAATTTTACTCCACAATATTTACAATATTTTGCGTCACTATCATGCCCTTCTGCACTGCAATCCGGACAAGCCTGTGTTGAAATATTTTTACCGGCTGCAAATGCCATTTCGGCTGTAACAATACCTGTCGGAACAGCGATAATCCCATATCCTAAAATCATAATAATCGCAGCCAGAATCTGGCCCAATGGAGTAGTTGGCGAGATGTCACCATATCCCACAGTAGTGAGAGTTACTATTGCCCAATAAATTGATCTCGGAATACTCGTAAATCCGTTTTCTTCACCTTCGATCACATACATCAATGCCCCAAATATCACTACAAGAATTAAAACTGTAAAAACAAATACAATTATTTTTCTTTTACTGGCTTTCAATGCCTGGCGCAACGACCGGGCTTCTACAGTATATTGCACGAGCTTTAATACTCTAAATATACGCAGCAAACGCAAAACTCGAATCACCAGAAAATATTGACTTCCCGGAAAGAGTAAACTGAAATATGTGGGTAAAATTGCTAACAAATCTACAACCCCGAAAAAACTTTTCGCATATTTTAATGGTTTTCCAACGCTAATTATTCTTAAAATGTATTCAATAGTAAACAATACAGTGAAAACCCATTCAAGTATATACAAAAAATTTCCATATTCTTTGTTTATCGCTGCAATACTGTCCAGCATTACCACAATGACACTCAGCAGAATACTAATAATCAATACAATATCGAATAATTTTCCTACCCGCGTATCTGCCTCAAATATGACTTCATGGATTATAGACCGCCATCCATTATTTATTCCGGATTTGTTTGAACTATTCATTTTTACCTTCTTTTTTTCTTCTATTATAACTCAGAATTTTATAAAGTTCAATATTTTCTTTAGAATTTTATGGTAAAGAATTGGTGACTGAGCGGAGTCGAAGTCGCCCTCAACATACGATTTGGTTCGACTTTCTGTCCGAGAGCTGGCGCGGAACTCACCAAACAATAAAACAAAAATTTATATTGACTTG
>DAOWAQ010000177.1 GCA_030634505.1 Calditrichia bacterium | reverse complement strand
TGCCATGAGTTTAATCGGTATGTGTATATTTCCGATTATTGCAGGTCCCATTGCTGAAAAAATGTTTCCCGGTACTAAAGTAAATGAAAAAAAATATATTGAAAACAGAAAAAAAGAAATATTTAATTTAATTTGGAATGGTATAAAAGTAGATTAACCAAATTAGAAAAAGGATTTAAAATGAAATCTATTTTATTAATTTTATTCTTTTGTTTTGCTGTAAAAATTGAAGCTCAGGAAAATCTTTCTTTAAATGATTTATGGGAAATAATGAAAGAAAAAAACTATTCTTTAAGACAACAGCAAAAACTAATTGAAATTGCATCCGCAGAGGTATCTATTCAATCCTCAACACAATATCCGGTATTAAATATAGGCGCATCTGTGAATTACCAGTCAGAAATCGCAAGTTTAGAATTAATTCCCGGCAGTTCACCTATTAATATTGAGGCAGGGGTTAAAGACCAGTATGACTTATCTCTATCAATAATTCAACCGGTATTTACAGGATTTAGAATATCTTCTTTGATAAATGCAGCACGACATCAGCTGCAATCAAAAGAAATAGAAAAAAATGTTATTGAGAATAATTTATTACTTACGATTGGAAATCTATATTATCAATCACAACTAAATATATTGCAAAGAAAAGTATTGTTAGAAAGCAAAAGAAGAACAGAAAATCAATTGACTTTGATTTGTAATTTAATGGAAGCAGATCAAAAAACCGCTTATGATACTTTGGAGGTATCCAGCCGAAAATTGCATTTACATAGTCAAATTATCAAACTAAAAGATGGATATGATATTTTACTTTCAAAAATAAGATTTTTAATCAATGCCGATAATTTTCAGGATTTAAAACCAGTTGAAATTAACTCTGTAACATTAACAGTACCGGATTTATCAAACATCAAACATATAGCATTAAACAATCGATCTGAATTAAACTTTATAGACAAGCAAAGAAAAACAATCGAATATAATAAAGTCGCATTAAAATCATCATATTATCCACAAATATATGCAAATGCTTCTTATCACTATGCTAAACCCGGAGTAAATTTTTTCCGGAATGAATGGATGGATTATTACTCTGTGGGAGTGAGTTTCCAATGGGAATTATGGAAGTGGGGATATGATAAATCAAAAATTCGTCAAAGTGAATTGACAATTGAGAAAATTGATTTACAGAAAGAACAGTTAAAAAATGACATTTTACAACAAGTAGAAGAATCATACAAAAATCTAGAAATGGCAATAACTCAAATTAATCTAAATAAAAGTTTGGTTGCATTAGAAAAAGAACGCTACCGTATCGTGAAAGAAAAATATGAACAAGGTTTATCAACATCATTGGATTTAAATGATGCAGAACATTCCTTGACCGCTATAGAATTAGAATTACAGAAAGAATACATATCATGGTTTCAAAATCAATTGTTATTAGATTATGCAACCGGAATGATTGCAAAAGATATTCAGGAGGTTTCAAATGAAAAATAAAATATTATGGTTTCTGTTAATTTCAGTATTATTGGTTTTTAGTTGTAATAACAATGACGATGTATTTGAATATACCGGGATTGTCGAAGGAATATCTGTGAAAGTACCTGCACTTACTGGTGGGAAAATTTTACAAATGGTTATTAAAGAAGGTCAATCCATTAAAGTTGGGCAATTAATTGCGGTTGTAGATACCATGGAATTGATATATACTAAAGATCAAATAGCAGCCTCATTAGAAGAATTGTTAGTTCAAACTGAAATTGCAAAAACGAATCTTTCCCGGACAAATAATGATTACGTATATGCGAAAGAAAAATACGATCGAATGAACAAATTGTATAAAAGTAGTTCAATCCCGAAGCAGTCTTTGGATGACATTAAAAATAAACTTGAATCTGTAGAATCAACTTTAGTATTAGCAAGGCAAAATCAGAACAGTATTGAGGCTAAACGAAAACAGTTGAATGCTCAATTGAAGTTAATTGAAAAGAAGATTAAAGATGCAAAAATATATGCACCATTATCTGGTTTTGTTACAAGTAAATATTTCGAAACAGGGGAAGCGGTGATGCAATTAAACCCTGTTGTTGAAATCATAAATATAAATGTAATGGAAACAAAAATTTATGTTTCTGAAACACGATTACCTAAAATTAATCTTGGTCAAGAAGTAACTATAAAAATAGATGGTATAGATGAAGATATGTCGGGAGAGATCGAATGGATTAGTCCGGAGTCAGAATTTACACCAAAGACAATCCTCACGCCTGAAACACGAACTTCTTTGGTTTATGCAATAAAAGTTACAATCGATAATCCCAATGCAATTTTAAAACATGGTATGCCGGTGGTTATACAAATGAAAAATGAAGATTGAAAATTGAAGAATGGGGGTTTTTGAAATGTATATTTTAATACCAGCTGACTATTCAATTTCAACTACCACTTTCCATTGAACACATTTACTCATAAACCCATAAACTCATATACTCAAAATGAACGATATAGAAATAAAAAATTTTACAAAAAAATATGGCGTGACTGAAGCGGTCAAGAACATCAATTTGTCTGTGAAAAAAGGCGAGATTTTTGGACTGGTCGGACCAGATGGCGCCGGTAAAACAAGTTTGATACGGTCCATCTGTACTTTATTAGTTCCGGATTCCGGTTCAATATTAGTGAGGGGTATGGATGTTTCAAAAAGTATTGCTGAAATCCGCTCGATTTTAGGATATATGCCGCAGAGGTTTTCGTTGTATCAGGATTTAACAGTCGAACAAAATTTAAGATTTTTTGCAGATCTGTTTCAGGTTCCGGAAAAAGAAAGGGAAATAAGAAAAAAGCAATTATTTCAATTTTCAAGATTAAAGCCTTTCCAAAAAAGACAGGCGGGAAAGCTATCCGGTGGCATGAAACAAAAATTGGCGCTATCCTGTGCCCTCATTCATACACCTGAAATTTTAGTTTTAGATGAACCGACGTTCGGGGTAGATCCTGTTTCAAGACAAGAATTTTGGGAAATACTAAGAATAATACAGAAAGAGGGTACAACAATTCTCGTTTCTACAGCATATATGGATGAGGCCGACCAGTGTGAACGTATAGCATTGTTTTTCGATGGAAATATAAAAGGAATTGGTACTCCGGATGAATTAAGAGCAAATTTTAAATATCCGCTTTACAAATTATCAGGTTCAATTTTGCGTGATTTGAAAATCTCATTTTCTTCTTTTGAAGAAGTTCATACTACGCAACTTTTTGGTGATTCGGTGCATGTTAGTTTTAAAAAGGAACCGGACGAAAAGCAATGGGGAAACTGGCAAGAATCTACAAACAATAATTTGGTACAATGGACAAAATTGAAACCGACTATCGAAGACGTTTTTCTGGATTTGATGGAGACTAAATAATGAGCGAAAACAACATAGCTGTGAAGACAGAGCTATTAACCAAAAAGTTCGGAAAATTTACTGCGGTTGACCAGGTAAGTATTGAAGTAGAGAAGGGAGAAATATTCGGATTTCTTGGCGCCAATGGCGCTGGCAAAACTACAATGATTCGTATGTTGTGTGGATTATTGAAACCATCGGATGGTAAGGCATCAGTTGCAGGTTATGATGTTTATAAACAGTCAGAGAATATTAAGAAAAATATAGGATACATGAGTCAAAAATTTTCATTGTACGACGATTTAACGATAAATGAAAATATTGAATTCTACGGTGGTATTTATGGATTATCTAAAGAAATAATAAACTCGAGAAGGGAAAAACTTTTGGATCAGGTAGGGCTATCTGACATTGCAAATACTATGACGAGAGATATTCCGGTTGGATTCAAACAACGATTGGCATTAGGCAGTGCCCTGCTTCATGATCCGCCAATTATATTTCTAGATGAACCAACATCCGGGGTGGATCCGGAGGCAAGAAGAGGATTTTGGGATTTAATATATCAAACATCTGAGGAAGGGAAAACAATTTTTGTAACTACTCATTTTATGGATGAAGCAGAATACTGTCACAGACTTTCAATCATGCGTGATGGCAAGCTTATTGCGCTGGATACTCCAGGGAAATTAAAAGCACAATATGGAAAAGATAATATTCAGGAGGTGTTCGTGGAGATAGTGAATGGGGAATGAGTGCATGAGTTAATGGGTATATGGGGAGATGAGTTAAAAGTAGAAATAAAATGTTTACATGTTAAAAGGAAACATTATGAAAACGCATAAAGATTTGGATATTTGGAAGTTAGCCATTGAATTGGTTGTGAAAATTTATAGAAATACCAAAAATTTTCCTAAAGAAGAAATGTATGGGCTTACATCACAACTAAGAAGAGCTTCAGTATCGGTAGCTTCAAATATTGCTGAAGGTGCAGCAAGACAATCAAAAGAAGAATTTATCAGGTTTGTATATTATTCCCTTGGTTCGCTTTCAGAAATTGAAACTCAATTAATAATTGCTAATAAAATAGGCTATACAAAAGATGAAGAATATATAAATGATATTGAAGTTTTACGAAGGAAGATATTGAATTTTATAAAATACTTAAAATCAAAATCCAAGAAATAAAACCCATTCACGCATTTACTCATTTACACATTCACAAGGAATGTCCAAATGAAAAGAACACAAAATCGGATATTTGCCATTGCTCGAAAAGAATTTCTCCACATTATTCATGACCCGAGAAGTTTAATGATAATTTTTGCAATGCCGGTTATCCAACTGATTTTATTCGGATATGCATTAAACATGGAAGTAAAAAATATTGATCTGGCAATTGTTGATTACAATAAGAGCACCATATCAAGAGAATTGGTGCGACAGTTTGAAGGGAATGATTTTTTTAATCCATATTATTA
>DAOWAQ010000357.1 GCA_030634505.1 Calditrichia bacterium | reverse complement strand
TTTTATCGAAATGATGGGAGCGGAAGGTGGCTATCATGCTCTTCATTCCTGTCTTGGCGCCGGTGCACATCTTGCTGTTCTGCCTTCATCAAATTATGATCTAAAAAAGATTGCCAAAGCACTTCAAAAACAAGAAAATTGCGTGGTAGTTGTTGCCGAAGGCTATAAAAGAGAAAAAAGAAAGCAAGAAGACTACAAAGGGAGCGCTGCAGATTATTTTCGCGATGAGCTGCTTGATGCAGGATTAAAAACAGATAAAAGAATTATCTGTGAATCATTTTCAAGAGATATCAGGGGAGCAAGTCCAAACAATCTTGATATTATGCTGGCACAATCGATGGCGAGAAATCTTTCCAATCTCATTTCTTCCAATCGAACCCGCCAAATGCCGGCGAGATTATCAGGAATAGAGTACAGTATTCCATTTAATGAAATTCGAACAGATAACTCGGTTGAATCGGATTTGGCAGTATTGGCAAATCGTCTATTTTTATAAATCATATATTTTGGAGCAAAACCAATGAAAATCAATAACGCTAAAAAAGACAAATTTTTGAATTTGATCGTAAAAGAAGGAAAATCCATTCCTACTATTGCTGAAAAACTAGAAATAAATATTGATGATGTGTATGCATTAAAAGAAGAACTTGATATGGATATTATTGACCTGAAGGCAAAAGAATACGATAAAATTGTGCAAAAGTACGGTTTAAGTTATTTAAATCAGTTTAAATATAGAGCAGAATTATATAAAAGACTAAAATCAGAATTGGATAACAGGGATTTTACCGGTCTGCCTACAGATAAACTATATTACATTTTAAATCATGTTCAGGAAGAATTAAACGCTACTATTGACTACGTAATTAACCCGGAAGATGATGATATAGACTATTTAGATGATTATTTTGAGGAAGAATCAGAAATCTAATAAAATAAAACCCATGTCTGACACAATAACAAATGGCATTAGAATTCGGGTCACAACTAATTATGTAATGAATCAGTCTAACCCGGCAGAAAATAGATTTTTATATTCATACCGTGTTGTGATTTCAAATGAAAGTTTTGAGGAATCTACTTTAATTTCAAGGCACTGGATTATTACCAATTCTTTAGGACAAATCGATGAAGTTCGCGGAGCAGGTGTGGTTGGTGAAACTCCGACAATTTTTCCGGGTGAATCTTTCGAATACACTAGTTTTTGTCCCTTAGACACAGAATGGGGAACCATGGAAGGAACATACCAGATGAAAAGAAAAGATGGTAAAGTGTTTGATGCTATTATTGGCAGTTTTTTACTTGCAAGATCTGAAGAAATTAAACACTAATATTTTTAAATCAGAATAATATTAATTATAGAAGGGATGTAAAATGAGACATATTTTAAATTTGTTAATAATTGCTGGTTTGCTTTTGTTAGCAGTTTCTTGTGATATTAAAAAAAGCGGAGGTGATGATCAGATGTTGGGCGACAAAGTAAAACAATTTACCGAAACTGAAATTAAATATGATAAATCACTCTTAAATGACAATCAGAAAAAGGTTGTTGAAAATTTATATTATGCAAGCAAAATAATGGATGACCTGTTTTTCAGTCAGGTGTATTCTAAAAATTATGAAGTTAGAGAACAGTTGAAATCTGAAAATGAAAAAAAATATTTTGAAATTATGTTCGGTCCTTTTGACAGATTGGATCACAACAAACCATTTATTGGTACAGCGGTAAAACCAGAAGGTGCAAACTTTTATCCGGAAGATATGACAAAAGAAGAATTTAATCAATGGGTTAAAAATCATCCTGAAGATGAAGCAGCATTTTCATCAGAATTTACTGTGATCCGAAGAGACAAGGATAAACTTGTAGCTATCCCCTATTCTGAATTTTACAAAGACAAATTGCAAAAAACTGCTGATTATCTAAATAAAGCTGCAGAATTTGCAGAAAATAAATCACTAAAAAAATACCTCACAACACGTGCAGCTGCATTTTTATCTAACGATTATTATGAAAGTGATATGGCATGGATGGATTTAAAAGATCACACCATTGAAGTTGTAATCGGACCTTATGAAGTGTACGAAGATGAAATGTTTAATTATAAAGCAGCTTTTGAAAGTTTTCTGACAATTATGGATCCCGAAGAAAGTAAGAAATTAGCTGTATTTGGAAGCTATCTTAATGATATCGAAAAGAATCTACCAATCGATGATAAACATAAAAACTTTGATCGTGGTTCTGAATCACCAATAGTCGTAGTTCAGGAAGTATTTTCCGCCGGTGATTCCAAAGCAGGCGTTCAAACACTGGCATTCAATCTGCCTAATGATGAAAGAGTTCGGGAAGCTAAAGGATCTAAAAAGGTCATGCTAAAGAATGTTCATGAAGCCAAATTTGAAAAATTATTGTATCCAATTGCCAAGGTTGTTCTCGATCCTGAACAGTTAAAATATGTAACCTTTGATGGCTTTTTTAACCATACATTAATGCATGAAATGTCACACGGCGTTGGCCCCGGAAAAATAAAAAAAGATGGCAAAGATACCGAAGTAAGAAAAGAATTAAAAGAAACTTATTCCAAAATGGAAGAATGTAAAGCAGACGTTCTCGGTATGTACAACAATATGTTTATGATTAAAAAAGGTGTTTACCCTGAATCATTTGCGAATGAAAACTGGGTAACATTTCTTGCCGGTACATTTCGTTCGGTACGATTTGGAATCAATGAAGCCCATGGTGGTGGAAATGCAATTATTTATAACTATCTGCTGGAAAAAGGGGCTTATGAATATGACGAAACTTCTCAAAAAGTTCGTGTAAATTTTGATAAGATATATGATGTTGTTAAAGAATTAGCCAACGTACTATTGACTATCCAGGCCGAAGGTGATTATGAAGCATCAAAAGCATTAATTGCGAAATATGCTGTTAATTCTCCTTCGATGGCTATATTGCGAGAAAATTTGAACCATTTACCGGTAGATATTAAACCTATTTATCAAATAGAAAAAATGTTGGGGAAATAATTGTAAAGATGTAGTACATCCTAAAATGTGCTACATCAATATTATTTAAATTAATGCCAAAACTAAACAATACAAAAATTCCACTATTGGTCCTGGGCGATTTTGCCTGGGATGTATTGATACGAACAAACACTGAACTGCTTTCCGGAGGTGACACTTTCGGAGAGGTATTACTTGCACCGG
>DAOWAQ010000406.1 GCA_030634505.1 Calditrichia bacterium | reverse complement strand
CCATGGATTATTATCATATTCAGGAGCTACCAAACCACCCGTATTTGAATAGAAAGCCACTAATTTACCACCTTTATCTCGAATATTGTCAATTATTTGCATAGCAGACATATGATCAATTCCAGGATCTAATCCAATTTCATTTAAAATTAATATTCCGGCGGATTTTGCTTCTTCATCTAATTGATTCATTTCCTTACTTACATAAGAAGTAGTTACCAATTGTTTTTTATGTTTTATACATAATTTTGCTACTTTTACATGGAAGGTAAATGGTAACAAGCTTATCGCTAAATCTGATTCTATGATGAGTTTTTCCAATTGCTCATCATTCTTAACATTTAATTCCTCTGCTGTTCCATTCGAAAAACCCTTAATTAATGCATCTGCTTTACTGACTGTTCTACTCGCAACTTTTACTTCAAAATTCTTTTTTAATAAGTAATGTACCAAAGGTTTAGATACTAATCCTGCTCCTAACACCAGCACTTTTTTCATAGATTTCTCCCAGCTTTTATTGAGGTAATTAATATTTTAAAATTATTGAGCTCTATTATATGTGAAATTTATTACTTGATTAAATTCGAATCAATATCAATAATGAATTATTATAAAATAATATTTTAAACTATTGGTTTGATTTTAATAAATAATAATTTATATTCAATTAAAAATATTTTTATTCAATTGTATACTTTTGCAAAATAGTTATAGTTGTCATTCCGAATCCCGATTCATCGGGATGTGGGAATCTATTAACTACTATAAAATTAATAGATTGTCGCGTCACTACGTTTCTCGCAATGGCAATAAAATACTATTTTGTATTAATTGTTATTAAGGAGGGAAAATGGAAAAAGCAATTTCGATTAGTCCAAATGGTGAAAAATTTGAATTACCTTTGAAAGAAGATTATAACTCTGAATTCAACAATTTAGAGAATCGAGTAGCAGAAGAAAGAAAAAAGGGCCGGGAAATTGTCGTTGTAATGGGAGTCGGTTTTGTTGGCGCTGTAATGGCTGCAATAGTTGCAGATACTGAGGATGAAGATGGAAATCCAACTAAATTCGTTATTGGAATGCAGCGACCCAGTAAACGAAGCTACTGGAAAATACCCCTCTTAAACCGTGGTGAATCACCTGTAAAAGCAGAAGATCCTGAAGTTGATCCGATGATTCAACGTTGTGTAAATGTTAAAAAAACCTTGATGGCTACTTTTACTTATGAAGTTTTGTCTTTAGCAGATGTTGTTGTTGTTGATGTTCAGTGTGATTATTTAAAGAATTCATTGGGAGATGTTCGGAATGGTAGGACAGATATGGAGGCACTTGAACAGTCTATTGGTGTGATTGCCGAACATATCCCTGAGACAGCATTAGTATTAATAGAAACAACCGTAGCCCCCGGAACAACCGAACAAGTTGCATATCCAATAATGAAAAAAATATTTAAAAAAAGAGGATTTGAAAATGACCCATTGCTTGCACACAGTTATGAACGAGTAATGCCAGGTAAAGATTATGTCGCAAGTATTCGTGATTTTTGGCGTGTGTGCAGTGGAATTAATGAAGAAGCAAAAAATAAGGTTGTTAAATTTCTAAACGAAGTTCTGAATACTGACGAATTTCCTTTAACTGTAATGGATCGCCCAATTGAATCAGAAACGGCTAAAATTGTTGAAAACAGCTATCGTGCAACTATCCTTGCCTTTCTCGATGAATGGAGTTTATATGCTGAAAGAAATGGAGTAGATTTAATAAAAGTTATAAACGCCATCAAAGTACGCCCAACGCATAGTAATATGATATTTCCCGGTCCGGGAATCGGAGGTTATTGTTTACCTAAAGACGGTGGACTTGGAATATGGGCTTATAAACATATTCTTGGTTGGGAAGACGATGATATTTTCAAAATTACTCCTTTGGCAATAAACATAAATGATACTCGTGGAATACATGCGGCTCAATTAGTAAGAGATGCTTTGAGAAATATGGGACAGCCTATTGCCGCCGCTGAGATTTTAGTCTTGGGAGCAGCTTATCGTGAAGATGTCGGGGATACAAGGTACAGTGGATCAGAAATAATAATTCGAAAATTGGCCGAAATGGGAGCTGAAATCCGGGTGCATGACCCGTATGTTCAACACTGGTGGGAATTTGAGCAGCAAGATACTTATCCCGGTGTGGGACATAGCAAATCCAGATTTTTTAGAAACCAGGATAAACTCACAAATTTAAGTATAAATCAGGATATTAAGAGTGCGTTAAAAGATGTTCAATCTGTCATATTTGCTGTCAGGCATGAAGAATATTTAAAACTGGAACCGCATAAAGTTGTGGATTTAATTGGACATCCTGCCGCAATAATTGATTGTTTTGGAATATTAAATGATGATCAAATTCGACAATATTTTGAATTAGGTTGTGAAGTAAAAGGCATGGGACGCGGTCATATACAACGCATAAAAGAAGAGGTTAGGAAATCATAAAATACAACTTAAAAACCTTCCAGGTTTTTGGCATAACTGCCCCCGGGTTTAAACTTGGACGGTTTTTATTTTCTTAATTAACTTCTAGTTTATTAAGAAAGCAAAGTCAAAAACACTCCTGCTGCAACTGCAGAGCCAATAACACCGGCAACATTGGGCCCCATTGCAGCCATCAGTGGATTTACTTCCCCATCGGTTTCATCAGATACAAATT
>DAOWAQ010000082.1 GCA_030634505.1 Calditrichia bacterium | reverse complement strand
ATTGTAACTGCCAGAGAAACTTCACTTGCACCCCAAAGAGAAGCCGTTTTTGTATCCTTGCCTTGAGCACGTTTATTATAAATATTCTCCAAAACTACAATTGAATTATCAACCACCATTCCGATTGATACCATCAATCCCATCATTGTAATTAAATTTAAGCTCCATCCCATAAAATACATGACGGTTAGAGTAACTAATACAGATAAAGGTATTGCAAGATTGACAATAAATGTCATTCTTAAACGCCTTAGAAAAAAATAAAGAACAGCAAAAGCAAAAAATCCTCCCCATATCCCCGCACTTTGCAAATTGTCTATTGATTCTTCAATAAACTGTCCTTGGTTAAAAAGAATTTCAAAACTAAACCCGCTCAATTTCGGATCATTTTTTATTTGCTCATTGAATAAATCTTCCAATTCGTTAGAAAGAACCGCGGTATTTGCCATTGATTCTTTAAAGATGCCAATTGTGATTGCTTTTTTGCCATCAATAAATTGACGCCATCTTCTTTCAGGAACATCATATTTAACGTCTGCAATATCTTTTAAGCGTAAATTCGCTCCCCGAATTGGTAAGTTCTGAATTTCTTCCAGTGTTTTGAATTTCCCCAAAGATCTTACGTAAATTTTCTGTTCACCTTCGGTAACAAATCCTGAAGATATAGAAAAATTATCATTTCTTAATTGTTGAATTATTTCGTAAAGGTTTATTTTATAACTTTTAACCTTATCCTGTTTAATGTAAATAAGAATTTCTTTTTCTTCAGTGCCCCAAATTTCAACATTGGCTACACCATCTACACGTTCTAATTTTTTCTTAATGTGTTGTTCAACAAGATAATAAGGATCTTTATAAAATTGGTTTTGAATCAAGGCAACCCACATTATTGGACTATCATCATTACTCCATTTACGAATATAAATACGTTCAATATCACTGGGAATATCAGGTTTTATTCTATCCATCCTATCCCTGAGTTGTGCATATGCAACATCCATATCTGTACCCTGTGAAAATTTTATTCGTGTCCAACAGCCACTACTACTGCTTCTACTACGCACATTTTCCACACCACTAATCGTTTGAACTTGTTCTTCAATATGTTGTGCTATTTGTTCCTCAACTTCTTGTGGATTTGAATTAGGATATGGAACCCATATACCCAACCGTGGAGGTGTAAATCCAGCAGGCATTAGTTCAACTGAAATCTGATCATACGATATATATCCAACGACCAATAAAGCGACTAAGGCCATAATCACTGTTACAGGCCTTTTTATAGAAAAATTTGGAAGCAAACTGGGTTTTTTATTTAATGTGTAATTATTGTCGGTTGATGGCTTTTCAATATTATTCATTTTTATTCCTGCATATATAATTGAATATTGATTATTGACTATTTTTAATTTTTCGTTTTCCTGCTGTTTTTCGAGAACTGATAAATATTGAAGTTAGTTCTTTTCCCTCTTTTAAAAGTGGATCCACTAAATCATTCTTCAATAAATTCTCATCAATTATAAATTCCATCCAAAAGCATGATTCATCACACTCTTCAATAACGATACTTATTTTTGCAACAAAACTTGCCTTAGATTGACTCAGACACGTTGCTCTATAATTCGAAGCAACTGATGTGGAACACCTAATTAATTGCCCTTTGATGTGTCGACCTAAAACTGTATTTGGCAAGGCAAATGCCATTTTAACACATCTATGAGCAAATATCTTCGTTCTATCTTTTAATTCTTCGCTATCCATTTTTATTAGTCAATATTCAATAATCGATAATCAATCGTTAATTTTTCCTGTCCAAAATCGCATATACGGTCGGTATTACCACAAGTGTTAACAGAGTTGCAGTAATTAATCCAACAATAACCGTAATAGCCATAGGTGTGCGTATCTCAGCGCCATCCCCCATACCAATTGCCATAGGCAGTAAACCCAACACTGTCGTAGATGTAGTCATCAAAATTGGTCGAAGCCTAATTTTACCCGCTGCTTTAATCGCTTCAATCTTCTCCATTCCTCTTTCACGCAATTGATTAATATAATCAACTAAAACAATTGCATTATTTACAACAATTCCCGCTAACATAATTAATCCTAAAAAGACTACAATGCTTGCCGGAATGTTTAAAACATACATAAAAACAATAACCCCAATTAATGCTAATGGTATTGTGAAAATAATTATAAATGGATGTAAAAGTGATTCAAATTGAGAAGCCATTACGATATAAACAAGGAAAACTGCAAGTGCCAAGGCTAACATCAAACTATTTAATGACGTTTCCATTTCTTTATTTTGACCGGCTAATTCAAAAGTAAAATCATCCGGCATTTCCATATTGCTTATTATTGTGAAAATATCTTCGCTTACGCTTCTTAAATCTCTGCCAGAAATATTTGCAGTAATTACTGCTACTCTTTGTTGATCAATTCTTCTTACTTCAGAAGGACCTTCATTCACTTTTATATCTGCAACCGCATCCAGTGGTAACGGTATTGCTGACCCCGGATTGATTATCATTCGTCTCAGGTTATCTATACTTTCTTTGTCTTCTTCACGAACGCGTACAAGAATATCAATTTTGCGATCTTCTTCTTTAAATTCAGTTGCCACATCACCCCTTACTTTGTTACGTATTATAGATGCCACATTCAAAATATTTAGACCGTATCTTGATAATATTTGTCGATTATATATAATTTGAACTTCGGGATTTCCCCTTTGAATATTTGCTTTAACATCTTGCAAACCATCGATTTTTTTCATTTCGGATTCAACTTTTTCTGCAACTGTTTGCATTTCCTGAAGATTATATCCGTATATTTCCACCTCCACAGGGGTTTTGAAACTGAATAATGTTGGACGTGATATTTTGGATTGGATTCCCGAATATTCTGACATATGTTCGCGGATATTTTTTATCAACCTTTCTTCTTCCGCAATTACACTACTAGCTCTTTTTATTGTTATGGTAAATTTCGCAGTATGTTCACCATCATCGGTGCTGGTAGATTCAGATTTATCAACCCCAACTACAGAAGCGATTTTTAATACACCGTCTTGTTCCGAGATATATTTTTGAATCGGCAAAACACGTTCATCTGTTCTTTCTGCAGGAGAACCTACCGGAAGAGTTAATTCAAGATTAAATTCACCTTGATGAACTTCCGGAATTAGTTCACTTCCAATTTGTGGGCCCATTACAAATAAAGTAAATACAAATATAAAAGATACAGATCCGACAACCAGTGATTTGTTATTTAATGACCAGTCCAGTATATCGGGATAGCCTTTTTCAATTTTATCGTATATCCAGTTGAATGCTTTGAATATTATTTTAATTGGAAAATGTAAAACTAATCTTAGAAGAAGAACAAGAGATTTCAAGAAAACAGTAAACGCTAAGAACAGAAAATGAAATAATCTAAAAGTTAGTTCAACAAGTATTTTGAATATGTAAATAATCAGAAAATAAACAAAGGGAATGACCAGTAATAACCAAAATCCTGCCCTTTTAATGTTCTCATAAAGCTCAACAAATGATGAATTAACAAGATAATCAGGCCAGATTTCATTTATATATTTTATTTTCCATATTTCAGGGTTTGACGCATATTTTATTGCTGATTCAGTAAAATTAAATTTTACAACTCCTACCTTTCGTAACACAAACATAAAAAATACAGCAACAAATAAAATGGGAAGTGTGAAAAACTTAATCACAACAACCAATAAAGCAAATATTAGTTTAAATACTTTTATTAACAGTTCAAGAAATGTCCGGATGAATATCAAAAGTCCATTTATTAATCTTGAAAACCACGATTGACCATTGGAAGTTTCTGAAAGCAGAGTATCTATTTGTTTTTCATTATCAAACTGTAAGTAATTGCTTTTTAAAAAATCCTGCAGTTGAGAACCGGAAATAAAACTTGATACTTCCCGAGATGCCAGCATAGGAATCAGAAAAAGCGCCGTAGCAAGCGATGCCAAAAGTGAAAAAACTACAGTTAATGACATATCTCCAAACACCTGTCCGGCGATTCCCTCGACAAAAACAATGGGAAAAAACACTGCTATAGTTGTTAAAGTAGAGGCAAAAACTGCGCTGCCCACTTCTCCTACACCCCTGATAGTTGCCTGAATAAGATTATCTCCTTCCTCTCGGCATCGGGAGATACTCTCCAAAACTACAATTGAATTATCTACCAACATACCTATTCCAAGAGCTAACCCACCCAGAGACATGATATTCAATGACACATCAAATATTTTCATTGGGGCGAATGTGGCCACAATTGATATCGGAATTGATATACCTATTATAGTTGTGACGACAAGATTTCTCAAAAAGACAAATAATATGATAATTGCTAAAATTCCACCAATAATTGCCGTATTTTTAACTTCATTTACAGCATTTTCAATAAATATGGATTGATCGGATAATTTCTCTATTTTAATATTTTCGGGTAATTTATAAGACACAAAATTAGTCATTTTCTTTTTCAGAAAGTCAGCTCCTTTACCTCTGCCACCTTTTTTGACTTTGCTCTTTTTCTCAACTTTGGGCTTGTCTTTTGCTTCAGCTTCTCTCTTCTTTAAATTTTCTACAAATTCCTGCTGCTCTTGTGTTCCAAAAATTGTCGCACTTACTGTCTTAGCTACAGTAACAATATTTGCATCTGCTTCTTTATAGATTTCTATTTCAACATTTTCTTTACCGTTAATACGCGTAATAATTTCTCTTTCTTTGTTTGTCCGGTGAACTTTACCAATATCATTAATTTTAATTTCTTTTCCATTCCAGTTTCCAATAACTACTTCACCAATTTCACTGATAGATTTAAATTCATTCAGAGTACGAACCAGGTATTCGGTTTGACCTTCTTTTAAATTACCTCCCGCCAGATTGATATTTTCCTGTGCAAGACGATTTTTTATTTGTTGAATATCAATTCCAATAATTGTTAGTTTTTGTTCATTTAATTCTACACGTATTTCCTCTTCAAGTCCGCCTTTAACTTTTACTGCAGCAACTCCATCCAGTGTTTCCAATTTTCTCTTAATATCTTCCTCTGCTAAATATCTAAGATAAAACAAGGAACTTTCCCCATACAAACCTATACGCATAATCGGATCAAGTGAGGGATCATATCTTAAGATAATTGGTCTTTTAACCTCTTCCGGTAGCCAAACCTGGTCAAGTTTTTCACGCAGGTCAGCTGTCGCTTTATTCATATCCGTATCCCAGGTAAATTCCAGAATCACATCTGATTGTCCCGCTTTCGAAATGGACTGAAGACTAACCAGGTTATCCACAACGCCAAGTGCCTGCTCTATAGGCCTTGAAATAGTCGTTTCCACTTCTTCTGGTGCAGTTCCGGCATATTCAGTTCTTACTGTTAGCGTTGGATATGTTATATCAGGCATCAAATTAAGTGGTAACTGTTGATATGAAATCCATCCGAATACACAAACACCGATAACTACCATTAAGATTGCTACAGGTCGTGTTGTAGTAAATCTGAAAAAATTGCCACTCTTTTTTTCATTGTTTTTTATCATTTTTATCTCATTTTAAATTATCGTTTTCACACAGTTACAGTTTTAACATCCCCCTAATTCTCTCCTCGCTCTATGGTTATTGAGCGTAGTCGAAATACGCTCTTCTCTCTTCAATTTTTGCTGTTTCAACTCTCATCATTAATAATTTCATCTTTTTTCATCGCGATTGTATTCTCCCGTTCGCTTACAATTTTAACTTTCGTTTGATCTTTTAAACCGGCTTGGCCCACTACAATAACTTTGTCACCTTCGTGGATGTCATTTATGGACTCAATTTTTTCATGATCCTGAAAACCCACATCCAAAGTAATCTTATGCGCAATACTGTCTCTGACTACAAATACGCTCATAGCTTCATTTTCGTAAACTATCGCAGTCTTAGGAATTAATATTGCATTTTCATGAACATCTGTTACAATAAATGCATTTACAAACATTCCGGCTCTTAGAGTATTATCAACATTTTTTACTCCAATGGTAACTTTGAAAGTACCGCTCGCCGGATCAATAACCGGGCTTACTCTTTTAAGCCATCCGGTAAACTTTTCATTTTTTAAATTATCAGAGGTAATGAAGGCGGCTTGTCCTTTATGGACATTGCTGATTTCTTTTTCCGGTACATATACCACAGCAATCATTTCTTTAGTGTTTATAACGGAAAACAATTTATCTGCAGGTTGGATTCTATCACCGGGTTTTCTAAATCTATCACCAATTACCCCACTTATCGGAGATTTAATCTTTGTATAGCTTAAATTTAATTTTGCCTGTTCCCAATCTACTTCTAATCCTTCAGTTGCATATCTGGCCTGTTCAAATTCTTCTTTACTCAATAAGTCTTCAGAGAACATTGCTTTTAAACGTTCGAAATTTGCTTCCTGTTTTTTGTGATTCAATCTTGCGCGTTTTTCAGATAGTACATATTCATCAGCTTCTAATTCCATCAAGGTTTGACCGCTTTTAACATAATCACCTTCATCATGATTGATTTTTTTAATAATCCCCTGTATACGTGGAAAAACATCGGTTTGAGATTCTGTTTCAAGGTTTGTGCTGAGTAAAATATAATTTGAAATACTCCCCTTCTTGATTTCCGTAACTTCAACAGGAATCAATTCAATATCTTTCCCATCTTTTGATTTTCCATCATCTTTCTGTTCAACTTTTGTCGAGTCATTTGAATTTCCAGACTCATTCTTTCCCTTAGATTCTGAACAACTAAAATAAATCATACTAAAGAAAAGTACCGGTAAAAATATTCGGAACAATTTGTGAATTTTCATATTATCTCCCAATTAATCATAAAATTAAAAAATTAAAACTTTATTCTATTACGGTAAATTTAAGATCAGGTTTCAACAGAATCGATAACTATATCAATAATTATAATTTAAAGATAAAAGAACTATTTATTTCCTGATAAATAATTTAAAAATCTATGTACTTTACTAAATCTTCTCTATTTGTGAGGTGAACCAGAATATCATTTGTATGCAATTCGTTTACTAATTCTTTTGCTTTCTTTAAATCAATATTATAGCGATAAGAAAAATGCCATATATCGATTGAATTTTGAACTATTTCATATAATAATAACTCTTCAAAATTTAATTTTTGGTGGTTCTTTAATTTTAGATTTATCCCTTCAAAATGTTGTTTGCCTTTTGGTTTGATATGTTTTACACAAAACCAATAGTTTTCCTCATTTTCTAAGTCACAGATAGGAAACCCATTTTCATTCTTGATAAAATGAGGTAAAAATTCAAAACTAATTTTATATGGATCATCATCAGTTTCCCACAAATCAATCCAAACAGCTTCATCATTTTCTTTAAGCCATTCAAAAAAATCAATCTCTTTTGGTGGGAGTTTTAATATGCCAAATCCTTTAAATTCCTTCTCAATTTGCAGTATATTTTTTTCATCGAGTTGAGCTAATTCTGAATCGCTAAATTGTATATAAGTTTTTTCAGAAAATTGTTTCTTTTTTTGTTCAATAAGTTTATCAATCATATTGTAGTTTTCTAATTTTTAATTCGTAATTCTTTGTATAGTAATTCCTGATCCAGAATTGGTAAATATTCTTTATATTCAATTCCGGAAGAGAGGATATAAATAGTTAATAAATGTTTTACTGCTTTAATCAGTTCTTTGCTATCCCATGGTTTTTCTATGTAATAATTTATGTTAGCATTGTTTATGGCTATTATTGTATCCTGGTGCGTAGCTAAACCAGTCAGTAATAATTTTTTTGTATTTTGGAATCGAATATCTTTATCAATCTCAATTAAAAAATCAATACCATTTGAAACCGGCAT
>DAOWAQ010000058.1 GCA_030634505.1 Calditrichia bacterium | reverse complement strand
ACGTTCGACCTGACATATAATCCTGATTTTAGTCAAGTCGAAGCTGACGCGGATAAAATTGATGTAAATAAAAGGTTTCCATTGTATTATGATGAAAAAAGACCCTTTTTCTTGGAAGGTACGAATATTTTCATGACGCCAATTAAAGCCGTGTATACTAGGAAAATGGTCAATCCATTACTTGGCTTTAAAACTACCGGCCAAATTGGAGACTATTCGATTGGTGTTCTCGCAGGTATTGATGAATACTATGGTTCAAAAGATTATTTTGCAGAGAGATCTCTATATAACCCAGAATTTAATAGTCCCGAATTTGTGAATAAATATCAAAACAAAAAGTCGTATCATGGAATAGTAAGACTGCAGAAAAATATCTGGGATTATTCAAATATCGGGGTTCTGGCTACAGATAAAGAATTTGGTGATTTGTACAGTCGTACTTTTGGAGTGGATGGCAGATTCATATATGACAACGAATATATTTTTACCTTTCAGGCTTTACATTCCCAATCAAAAAACTTTTTTGAAACCGAGGAGAAACAAGATCCTGCATTTTATGCTGAACTTTATCGAAGAACAAGAACATTTAGTTTTCAATTATTTTATAATGATATATTTCCAAATTTTGAAGCAGAAAATGGATTTCTTGAAAGATCAGATATCCGACAATTTGGAACTTTTATGTGGTATGATATACAATCTGACAAATCATTTTTCCGATTAATCCAACCTAATTTTTATGCATATCAAATCAATAATCATAAGAACATTAGAATTGAGCAATTTTTAGCTCCATCATTAACAATTCAAACAAAGGGTCAAACTGAACTGAGATTATCTTATTATCGAATGATGGAAGAGTATCGTGGCTTTAACTTTAATAAAAATCAGTTTTATTTAAATCTTAACAACAAGACATTTTCTTGGTTGTTTTTTGATATTGAAGCCATTGTCGGTGATGGAATTTATTACAATGCGGTTTATGAAGGGATTGATCCATTTGTAGGATATATTCAATCCATAACCACTTCGGTACAATTGAAACCCACAAATCGATGGACAAATGAAATTAGTGCAAATAACTATTATTTTGACGGAATATACAATAGTCAAAAATATCAGATCATTCAGGATATCTATAGATTTAAAACGACTTACCAATTTACAAAATCGTTATTTTTAAGGTTTATTATTGAGAACAATAATTATTATGATGATTTAGATATTAATATTCTTTTAAGTTATCAATTTATTCCAGGTACAGTTATATTTTTAGGATATAGTGATTATTTTACAAAAAATTTGAAACAAAATTATCAGCGACAGGCCCGAGGTTTATTCTCAAAATTTTCATACCTATTTAGATTCTAAAAAGTGTAAAAAAAATATCCACACTTCATTCATTTTTTTTATATAATTTTTAAATATTACTTAAAATGTGTATTGCTACTATCTTTATCTAAATGGTATGGTGTTTGTAGTAAATATTTGAAATTAAAATTACTAAGTAGTCGTTCACTATCATTAAAGAGGATAATATGGCAAAGCAAATGTTAATATTTTTATTTTTTATCACTTATATTTTTGCCGGTAACAAAATTCCTATACCCGATAAACAAATTTCATATAGTTCAGAAGACATTATTTCAAATCCGGTAACTTTGGAAAAATTAGTTTACAACCAAATGTTAATTGTATTTGATCCTTCTGTTAACCGTCAAACACAGGAAAGAATTCTTGGTGATATTAAAGGAACTATAGTAGGTGGCCTCCCCTCATTTGATATTTACCAGGTAACATTTGATAATCCTGATAGAAGCTTCTCAAGGCTTGCACAGGTACAATTGAAATTAGAAAAAAATGAAAACGTTATTTTTGCCATGCCACAAAAAGTGGATAAGCAAAATTCCAATAACACTAAAGATTTAATAACAACTGTCAGCTCGGATCGCGAGGGATCTTTAAATTCAAAAGAGATAAGCCGAAAATTATCGAATAAAAGTAAAAGAAGTATTCAGGATGTAATTAACGGACATTATCCCGGATTGTATGCATGTGTAGAAAAACAAAATCGTGTATCTGATTCTTTTCACGGAAATATTAATTTTGAATTAATTGTGAATCCAAAAGGTTCAGTAACTAATGTCAGCATTCTTAGAAGTAATGTTAAAGATAAGATCATCACGATTTGTATGTTAAAAAAAATGCGTAAATGGAGGGATTTTCCTAAAAGTTCGGGAACAAAGAATAAACGAATCGAATTTGAATTTAAATTTTAACTATGTGATTTGTTGGTTGGATAATCTGACAAATAAACAAATAAGAGCCTTTCAATAAATTCACCTATCAACAGGAGTGCACCGACTCCTTGAAAAAGTTTTTCATTAGCATATAACGCATAAATTATATATACAATAGGCATAAATATTCCTGCCACTACCCGTACGCCAAAATATATTCCATATCTACCTAAGAGTGATCGGGCAATCATATTGGTTTCATAACTAAATTTAGTCAAATATTTAAACCGGGCAATAATTCGTAATATTTCTAGTGTTAATATTAATAATATGAAATAAGCATAACTTGAATATGAGTAATTGAGCATTTCTAATATAAGTATCTGACTAATACCCAGCAGAGCTGCGGAAATATAAAATGTGCTTTGAGTTGTAGGATGGTACCATGCTGATTTTTCTTTAACATAGAATATTTTACTAAGTTGGTTCAAACATAAAATTGCAACTATCAAATTAATTAATTCCAGAATATTTTGTTGTAATTGAAAAATGTATAATATATAATTTGTTACAGCACCCAGGATTAAAACTGAAAGCCAAGTTAAATGTAATTTAAAGGCTTTGTAATTTATTGGATATTTTTTCTGTTTAATTGATTTATTAGTTATTAAAAAAATGCTAATCAAAATTATGACAATAATAATGATTGGAAGATAACTTTGCTGTACTCCCATCCATTGATGAAAAGAAAATTGAATCCTGTTGTCATTTAATTGAAAATATATATTTATAAAAGAAAAAATTTGCCATCCGAGAAACAAAGTAATTAGATAGCTATAAATTGTTAAATAAAATTTTTCTAATTTATATTGATCATTCATTTTTATTTTTGTTAATAATTAGTGATAAATAGTTATTTAATTGATTTGCTAAATTTTCGCGACTGTATTCTTCTATTCCCTTATACTCAAATTTATTTGAATTTAACTTCTTAAAAGCATTGACAACTTCATCAACATTGGAACTATCACAAATAACACCGGATTTTGTTTTTGATATTAATTGTGCAGCTTCACCATTACGAGGTACTAATCCCAAAATAGGTTTCTTTAATCTGAGATACTCGTAAACCTTGCCACCTATTGTTTTATCTGCATTTTTAACTTTTGAATCCAGTAATAACGCAAAAGCATCCATGCTATAAAGTATTTCCAGGCAATTTCGATGACTTTGATATCCCCAAAGGACTAATTGATCCTCGACACCGTATTTTTTTGCTAAAGTATGCACATCATATACACTTGTTCCAATATGATGAAAATATATTTTTTGCCCTTCACTTTTTAATTTGGCTAATGATTTCAATAATAAATCCGGATTGTTTAAATGAGAATAAAATGTTCCTGAAAAAGCTATATTAAAACTATTTGAATTCGGTAAATTTTTGGCTTTTAATTTAATAAAATCTTCTTCGTCATAGCCGTTTGATATAACGATGCTATCTTTTTCTTCAAAATCACCAGTAGTTTTAGTGTAGCGTTGCAATGTTGACTGGTAAGCAGAAATTAAATAATCCAATTTGCTAATATTTTCTAATTCCTTTTTTTCATCCAATAATCTGTGAATTGGCGTTGGATAAATTTTATACGGATTTATACTCCAGGGATCTCTTAAATCCAAAACTACAGGGATAGAACTAAATTTCTCTTTGATTTTTACTGCCAAATCAGATACAGAATATGGAGGAATTGAACATATAATAACATCGTATTTGGAAGAAATTATCTCTTTATTAACTATCTGCCAGGCAGATTTTACCCAACTTTTTCTGCTATCCGTAATGAATAAGAATGAACTCATCCAACGTTGCAAATAATTTGAATTCGATTTCAAAAATTTAAAACGGTGATTTGAAACAGAATCATTAACCGTTTTTATTTGTAGGGTAGGCGGTAGATCTTTTTGTAATGTTTTATCAAGAGTTTCGTTTGGAGAATGGATCCTTGTAATAACATCAATTTTCCAGTCATGTTTAGAAAGATATTTAATAAATTTAGTCCACCTCTGAACACCACCGCCACCAACAGGAGGGAAATAATATGTTATAATTAGTCCACGTTTAACCACGCCTGATTTTCCATGTCTTTGATAAAATTTATTACCGATGTTAAATCATCATTATTTTCTTCAAAGTTTTTATTTGTTGTGTTAATTCTTAAAACTTTGAAGCCAGATTTTTCTGCTCTATTAATCCATTGATCATAAGCATCATTCAATTGTTTTAAATAATTCGGATCAATAGTCCGTTCATAATCTCTGCCCCTTTTTAAAATCCTTTCAACTAATTGATCCACCGGCGTTTCAAGATATATTATTAAATCCGGTTTACGTAAATAAGTGACCATAATCGAAAAAAGTTCAGAATAGTTTTCAAAATCAACTTTAGACATATTACGATTTTTATATAATGTGGTAGCAAATATTTCAACATCTTCATAAATAGAGCGATCTTGAATGCACGAGTTTGGCCAGTCGCTAATTTCTTTTTGCGATTTGAATCTATGCGATAAAAAAAATATTTGCAGGTGAAAACTCCACCTATTCATGTCATCATAAAAATCCGATAAGTATGGATTATCAATGACTTTTTCATAGTAGGCCCTCCAACCCAATTTCTCACTTAATAGTCTGGTCAAAGTTGTTTTTCCTGCTCCTATATTTCCTGCTATCGCAACAAATAATTGTTTTTTATTCTCCAAGTATCTTCCTCAAATCAAGTTTGTTTAACCGAAATATAATAATATTTAATATATCCATCAATTTATGAAAATATAAATCTTATTTTTTGATTGGGAGAAATTTTAAAATTATTATTGTGATATAAAACAATATGTTTCCTGACAACAACTATATATTGCAACATATATTATGACATTTATGCAATTTACTACATACAGTTTGCATATTAACAGATTTATATTGTATATTTGTACTTTAATTTATACATATTGTAATATATTTTTAATACACTACGGAGGAGGATTTTATGACCAAAGCAGCTATATTGAAGACCTGTAAAGAGAATAATGTCAAATTTATGCGTTTGCAATTTACAGATATATTTGGTGTAAATAAAAATGTTGAAGTTCCAAAATCTCAATTTGAAAAAGCTCTTAGCGGGGAGATTATGTTTGATGGTTCTTCAATAGAAGGATTTGCCCGAATTGAAGAATCAGACATGTTATTAAGTCCTGATCTTTCAACTTTCAGAGTTTTACCCTGGCCCAATGCAGGAGGCCAGATTGCCAGATTAATTTGTGATATTATGAATCCTAACAGTACACCTTTTGAAGGATGTCCAAGGCAAACACTTAAACGTGTGCATGATAAAGCCAATAAAATGGGGTATGTTTTAAATGCTGGTCCCGAAGCAGAATTTTTTCTTTTTTTGTATGATGAACATGGAGACCCTGCCCCATTAACACATGACTCTGCCGGATATTTTGATCTTGCTCCTCTTGATCTTGGTGAAGATGCACGTCGAGAGATTGTAAATGTTTTAAACGATTTGGGTTTTGAAGTAGAAGCCGCTCACCATGAAGTAGCTCATGGACAGCATGAAATTGATTTTAAATATGCACCGGCTTTGGAAACAGCAGATAATGTAGCTACGTTTAAATTTGTTGTCAGGAAAATCGCACAAAAATATAATTTACTTGCCACATTTATGCCCAAACCAGTTTTTGGGATTAATGGATCCGGAATGCATGTTCATCAATCTTTATTTAAAAAGGACAAAAACGTTTTCTTCGATGCTAAAACTGAAGATCAATTATCAAAAGAAGCTAAGTATTATATTGGTGGAATTTTAAAGCATGCAAAGGCACTCGTTGCGATTACAAATCCACTTATTAATTCATATAAAAGACTCGTGCCGGGCTTTGAGGCTCCGGTGAACATTGCTTGGTCGGAGAAGAATAGGAGTCCACTTATTCGTGTCCCGGCCAAAAGAGGAAAAAGTACCAGGGTTGAAGTTCGAATGCCTGATCCATCAGCTAATCCATATTTGGCACTAGCAGTTATGCTTGCTGCAGGTCTCGATGGTATCGAAAACAAAATTGTTCCTCCGCCATCTGTAAATAAAAATATTTTTACAATGAGTCAGAGAGAAAAACACAGACTAAGAATTGAGGCCCTACCTGCAAACTTATCTGAAGCGATACAAAATCTGGAAAAAAGCAAATTAATGAAAGAAGTTCTTGGAGATCATATCTTTACGCATTTTATTGAAGCAAAAAAAATGGAATGGTCAGATTATATCTCTCAAGTGCATGAATGGGAATTAGATAGATATTTATCATATTATTAATTTTATTTTAGCCGGTTTCTAGGTTTATCTGAAATCGGCTAATTTTTTGTAACTAATTTTTTTATTAAAGAATAGATATCCATTAAAGAAGATAATTTTTGAATATTTTTTTTGGTCCACACAGCAAAATAAGCGGGATTATAGGTATGTGATCTCGATCTTAAATCTTCAATATTACCATGATCACTACACACAATTATTGATGTATTGGTTCCTTCTGATTTTTCTATTACCATATAAATTAAAGATTCAATTTTATTTATTTCTGAAATTGCGTATTTCATGTTTTTACTGTGTCCTGCTTTATCAGTCAAAAAGTATTCATATAGAATTAAATCATATTTTTTTGACTGATCGATCAATACTTTAGACGCTGTATTAGAGTCAAAAATTGGTAACTGAAAACCTTTTTCAATTAGTTCTTTGTTTGTAAAATCATGGTATAGGGCATTTTTATTTTTTATATCTTTTATAGAACAAAATGGCAATCTTGCCGCTCTGTTCATTTCTGAAGTAACGGATAGGCGAACATTGTTAAATATTTCAGGAGAAGTAAAAAATACCGGACGAAAAGCATTAATAAATTTACATCGGTAACTTAGGGAGTTTAATTTCTCAAAAACTGATTGTTTGATCAGCAATTCTTTTAGTTTCTGATTTGGGAATCCAAACAAATGTTTACCAATTAATTTTGCGGCATTTTTTCCTGTGTATATAGATGATTGACCTGTTGCACTTTGTGGCAGACCATTTACACCAAGACAAGCATCTAGTGAAAATTGAATACCATTAAAAGGAAGATTTATCGTTGGAGAAAAAATTTGATAATTTGAATGTAAACAAGGATTATAGGAAACATCTTGCTGACCAATTCCGACACCGTCAACAAAAATAACAATTACACTCATTAATTAGAACCGGTGGAAAAAACAAATACCTCAATTGTTCTAAATCTTACAGATCTGTTGTTTATTGTACCAGGTTTATATCTAAAAGCTTTCGCTGCTTTTAAAGCAGCATCATCTAATACATCATTAAACCCTTTTAACACTTTAGCTGATTCTACACGGCCATTTTTACTCACAATTACCTGAATCCGAACAATACCGGATTGCATTGTTCTGCGAATAATCTCATTTATTTTTACTCTTTCCTTCTTTAAATATTCCTTTTTCCCAGCATCTAAAAAGGCTTCGAGAAATATATTATTATAATTTATTTGGGGTGTAGTCTTATTTTTTATAACTGGATTATTAGTTGATATTGCTGTTTCAGGATTGGTTGAAGCAATTATTGGAGGATCTATTGGTTTCGGTGGAATGTTATCCGCATCCAATATATCTATTTTTTTTATGTTCTGACTCTGAGCAGCAAATACGATACCTTCAGCAATGTTTTCGTTTTTTGTAGTCTCGGGTTTTACTTCAGTATTAAGATTTAATTCCGAAATTTGCGAATTAGATAGATTTTCTGGAGGTTGGGTAGTATCAATATTATTTTGCTGATTTTGAGCCAATAATAATAGATTATCTACTTCACTTGTTGAAGTTTCTTCCTTAAAAAGAGGATTAAAATCTATTATCCCATATTTACTATCATCACGATTATCAAATAAATTAAGTGCAATATCTTTTAATCTTGCAGAACTCCAAAAATTATTTTCAGCGAATATTTCTTTGTTGGAATGATTATATATATCATATTCCTCATTTTGCATTATTCTGTTTCTACCGGGATTATATGAATCTCCTTTTTGCAATCTGCCAAGATTAGGTTTTGAGGAACTCAATATTACCAAACCCATGCCATTTAAAGTTATCAAATTATCTGATAAAATCGGATACGACCCAAGAGTACATATAATTCCTGCATAATCATTTTCAGAAATAATGTTTCTGGTTATTTTAGGGTTAGATTTAACGTCTACAGATAATCCGGAATGATAATTATATCTTATTTCACAATTACTTACTTGGACTTTACTTTTTTTAATTGTTATTCCGTCATAGGCGTATTCCACTATACAATAATCTAAAATACTTTGTTCCGTTACTTTCTGAAATACAATCCCATACCAATCCCCCATCCTGGGAGATTTTGACTCAGAAGTAAAAACAATTTTATTACCAATTTGACCTTGGGCAATTAATACACCTTTTATTATAAGTTCGCTTTTAGTCTTATCATTTCCACTTTTTTTTAAATCCAAATTAGAACTAAATAAAATTTTCGTCCCAGGCGTAATTACAAGTCTTGCCGATGGCATTACAGTCACATCGCCCCGAATAATTTTTGTTCCATACCATCTAACATTTCCGGAAATATTTGTGCCGTTAATAATTTCAGTTTGTGCAATCGAAGAATTTAAAAGTATGAAAATAAATATGTATGTAAAAAAGTAGTAAATATTATTTTCGGTTTTATAAATCTTTAAACTTGACATATAATTTATTGAATTTTTTTTTAGGAGGGCTGATAATTGAAGATTAATTAAACTATTATTTAATTAATTGTCTATGAATTTATTTAGTGTACTTAATAAATCATTATCCTTAAAGGGTTTAACAATAAATGCATTTGCTCCCAATTTTATTCCCATATCCTTATGCTTCTTACCAGCTCTACCTGTTAAAATTACTATCGGCAAATCTTGTAATTT
>DAOWAQ010000212.1 GCA_030634505.1 Calditrichia bacterium | reverse complement strand
ACTTTTGGTTCGCAAAATTATAAAAAAATTACTAGAATATCATTGCATTCGTTTAACTCAACGTAATGATTGATTAAGCAGCTTAATAATTGTTTCATTATTATAGCCATCACCCAATAAATACATGAGTTTGGTAATGGCTGATTCCGTTGTTATATCGTAACCCCCAACAATACCAATTTTTCCAAGTCCTACACTGGTTTCGTATTTCCCGATTTCAACAGCACCCTCTTTACACTGTGTTACATTAATTATAAGGACGCCTCTTTTTATGGCTTGTTCTAATAAATCAATGAACCATTTGTCGGTAGGTGCATTTCCCGCACCAAAGGTTTCAAGTATTACAGCTCTTAATCCTTCAGTATTTAATATTGCTTTAACTGTATTTTCAGATAATCCGGGGAATAGTTTTAATATCGCTACATTATAATTAAGGTTTTTGTGAACGATAAGTTTTTTAAAATTTGGCTTACGGATATAGTTATAATTGTATTTTACATGAACCCCAATCTCTGCTAATGCAGGGAAATTACCAGAAAAGAAAGCATTAAAATTTTCCGCATTAAGTTTACTTGTTCGGTTACCTCTCAGCAATCTGTTTTCAAAGTAAATGGCAACTTCAGGTATTAAAGGTGTATCATCTTTTGAAGCCGCAGCGATTTCAATCGAATTAATAAAATTTTCTCTTCCATCTGTACGGACAACACCCAAAGGTAATTGCGAGCCTGTTAAAATAACGGGTTTGTTTAAGTTTTCGAGCATAAAGCTTAAAGCGGATGCCGTATAGGCCATCGTATCAGAGCCATGCAAAACAACAAAGCCATCATAACTTTCATAATTATCTTCAATAACTTCGGCCAAACGAATCCAAAACTCCGGATGCATATTGGAGGAATCAATTAATGAATCGAAGGTGTAAAAATCAATGTTGTAGTGTAAATATTCTAAAACAGGAATCTGCTCGTAAATATTTTCAAAATTGAAAGGTTTTAATGCTCCTGTTTCAGCATCCTGAATCATACCAATTGTTCCGCCGGTATAAATTACAAGTATAGATGGTGAATTCTTCATGAATTAAAATTTAAACAGTTTCTTAGCATTTTGGGTCGTAATCTCTGCAACTTCCTCAATGCTGATTCCTTTAATTTCTGCAATTTTTTCTGCTATATAATATATATATGCACTTTCATTCCGTTTCCCTCGGAAAGGCGACGGTGTTAAAAAAGGAGCATCAGTCTCCAATAAGATGTGTTTAAGATCGATTCCCCTAATAATATCTTTAAGATTTGAATTTTTAAAGGTAACAACTCCACCAATGCCCAAATAATAACCCATCTCAATTGCTTTATGAGCGTCATTTTCTGTTCCGCTAAAACAATGAAAAACTCCTTCTAATTCTGAAGTATGAACATCATTTAAAACAGTAAAGATTTCATTCATTGATTCGCGGGAGTGAATGACAATGGGTAATTGATGTTTTTTGGCCAATGCAATTTGATGACGAAAACCCAAATCCTGCTCTTTTTTAAACGTTTTATCCCAGTAAAGATCAATTCCAATTTCACCAATAGCTAAAAAGTTTCTTTTTTCTAACCACTGCTCTACAATATCAAGTTCATTTTTATAATTTTCTTTAACATCTGTTGGATGCAGGCCAATCATCGGGAAACAGTTTTCAGGAAAAGCATCGCAAATCGAAAGCATCCCATCTACCGATTGGCTGTCTATATTGGGAATTATCATATAATGTACCCCTTTATCAATTGCATTTTGAATTACTTCCGGTCTGTCATTATCAAAATGCTCAAGATATAAGTGAGTATGTGTATCAGTCAAAATCATTTTGCAAAATTATAATAAATTGAACGGTTTAATATGTAAATCTTCTGAAATGCAAAAAATGAGGATGTTGATTTGAAATGCCAATTCCTTATATTTGCATAAAAGCGCTTGGTTTGAAGAAAATACTTATTATTCGATTTAGTTCAATTGGCGACATTGTTTTAACCACTCCGGTTATTCGGTGTTTAAAAAAACAAATTCAGGATGTTGAGATTCATTACCTCACAAAAAAATTGTTTGTTACTGTTCTAAAATACAATCCTTATATTGATAAGTTGCATTATATAGATAGTCATTTGAATGAGGTGGCTGCCGATTTAAAAAATGAAAAATTCGATCACATCATTGATTTACACAAAAACCTAAGAACTTTCTTATTAAAAATTAGATTAAAAAAGAAAGCCTATAGTTTCCTGAAGTTAAATTTCAAGAAATGGTTACTCGTTAAATTTAAGATTAATCGTTTGCCTAAACAACATATTGTAGACCGGTATCTGGAAACAGTAAAGCATTTGGGTGTGCAAAATGATGGATTAGGACTGGATTATTTTATTCCTGAAAATGATCAATTATCCCTGCCCGATTTACCGGTGAAGTTTAAAGATGGTTTTATCGGAGCAGTTATTGGCGGTAAACATAATACTAAGTTATTCCCTGTTCAGAAATGGATAGAATTAATTCGGAAGATGGATAAGCCTGTGGTTTTGTTGGGAGGCCAGGAAGATTTTGAAGCAGCTGAAAAAATTGCAAGTGGTTTAGAAGATAAAGTTTGGAATACCTGTGGAAAATTCAAATTAAGCCAATCGGCTTCTTTGGTGAAAATTGCTGATCAAATCATTAGCAATGATACAGGCCTAATGCATATTGCAGCTGCTTTCAAAAAACCAATTATTTCGCTTTGGGGAAATACAATTCCTGAGTTCGGAATGTATCCGTATTTGCCACATGAACAAATGCATAAGGTTAGTATGATTCAGGTTCATGATTTAAAATGCAGACCTTGTAGCAAGATTGGTTATTCAAAATGCCCGAAGGATCACTTTGATTGTATGAATAAAATTGAAGTCGATCAGATTATTGAAGAACTGGGAATTTAATTTCCTAAACCCACGAACGGATTATTGTTTTTCTCAAACCCTATGGAAGTGTCAGGCCCGTGACCGGGAATTACTTTCACATCTTCATCCAATACAAATAGCTTTTCATGAATACTTTGTTTTAAAAGATCAAAATTACCGGTAGGCAAATCAGTCCGCCCAATGCTTCCGTAAAACAATACATCCCCAACAATAACAAATTTCTGATCTTCGCTAAACAAACAAATACTCCCATTTGCATGACCGGGAGTATAAAGAATTTCAAGACTGGAATTCCCAAATTGTACAATATCTCCATCATTAATAAAACCTGATGGTTCGATCAAAGGCTCAATTGAAAAACCAAAACTAATTCCATGTTGCGGTGCATTTTTTAAAAAAGCTTCACCTTCTTTATGGATCTCCAAATCAGTACCAAAGTATTCCTTTACAAAATTATTTCCCAGAATATGATCAACATGGCAATGAGTGTTTATTTGTTTTATAGGTTTAAGCTCATTATTTTTAATAAATTCAACAAGTTCTTTACGTTCCGAATCTTCGTAACAGGCTGCATCAATAATGATACATTCTTTAGTTTCGTCGTAAAGGATTACTGTATTTACCTGAAAAGCATTGAAAGCAAATTTCTTAATTTGAATCATTGAGATAATAATTTATTTGTGAACAAATGTAATATTTTAACTAATGAATAATGATTTTTAATAATACATCCAAGTTTTTTTTGCTGAAACTATTAACATTAAGTTTCTTTAATGAGTTAAAATTTAGGATAATTTTTTTCATAGACTTTATTGAATGAAATTTTAATTTTTACCTTTGAAATGCCCTAAGGATGGGGGGTCGAAAAAATCAGGAAAATTCATAACAAAAGGCAGACCAAGATTTGTATTTTTTGCATAAATATTTTTTGAGTCTCATAGGCGTTTTTATTTCAGGAGTTTAGGTTTTTTCAACTTTCTTCTGTTAATAACATTTTCTCATACCAGCCTTTTTTGATTGTATATTGCTGTTATAAAAAAACAAGAGCTTTAAATTTTTATTGTTCACAAATTCAGCCAGTTACAATAAATCCAAAATTTAACTTAGCAATACAAAAAGCATGGAGAATAATCTTTTTGCCAGTACTGACAAAGACCTGGAACAGAAAC
This sequence comes from Calditrichia bacterium, assembly GCA_030634505.1. Taxonomy (GTDB): domain Bacteria; phylum Calditrichota; class Calditrichia; order JAJRVZ01; family JAJRVZ01; genus DAOWAQ01. The sequence continues at coordinate 293 of DAOWAQ010000212.1, read as the reverse complement.
AGGATTCAAGCTTTTATGACGAGGTTTTAGAAAAAAGAATCAGGCCTAAAATGGCGCCCGAAGAATCAAATTTTCAAAAAGAGAAAGAAGTGATAGAAGAAGTGGAAATGTTGGAAGTTGCAGCTCCTAAATTGGAGATGTCGAAAAAGTATTCTCATGAGGAAATTTTAGAAGCAGCAACGAATTATTTTGAGGGTGATACCCTTGCCGCAAATGTGTGGATGAATAAGTATGCATTAAAAAATTCTGAAGGAGAAATTTTTGAATTAACTCCGGATGATATGCATCGTCGT
>DAOWAQ010000089.1 GCA_030634505.1 Calditrichia bacterium | reverse complement strand
CGATACACTGTTTCAAACAGATCGCGTATAAAATGTCCATCCGCTGTAGTGTACATAAGTATTTCACCATATTTGAAATCCAGTAGATGAAGAATTGTAAAAACAATTATAAGAAGTCCAGGCCAGATCATAGTTGATGACGCCCAGGTCTTTTTACTGGTGTGACCGGCATTCGTAACCATTTTATAACGTTTGTCGCGGGCTTTCCAGTAAAAAAGAGTGATTAGGCGTGAAGGACGAGCTCTCCAGTTTTCAAATGTAATCATAATTGCATAAGTGAAATGTGTTAGAAAAATAGCAGCTAATATAATCTCTGCTACATAAATCGCTGTGCCCAGATTTAGTAGAAAATGCGCATAAGTGTTAAAAGGATCACGATCCGGACTAAGCAAGGTAAGATTTCCTAATAGGTGCACAACAATGAAGCCACTTAACATTAATCCCGATAAACCCATAAAGATTTTCTTGCCTACTGATGAAAGTACCAAGGTAGAAAATCGAATCATAATAAATGCTCCGATAGATTTTTGTTTTGTTAATTAAGTTTGTGAAATGATTTTGAAGAATATACTAAATAAATAAATAAAATATTACAATTTTTTTAAATATTTTAAGTAATTATTAAAAAAAAGGCTGATAAATAAATCAGCCTTTTAAATTGATTTTAGCTGTGTAATCAATTATTTGAAAACATCATAAAAGAAGGATCGCATTGATTCCCATGATCTCTTATCTGCTTTATAGTTATAGGCGACACCATCCAATTTATGGATATTCGCTTCAGGGTTGGTAAATGCATGAACAGCTCCACTATACTGATTTAATTGCCAGGTTACACCTGCATTTTTCATTTCCTCAATAAAATTGTCAACATCAGATTTTGGCACAAAAGGATCATCAGCTCCATGCAATACTAAAACATCTCCACGAATATTGTTAGCTGCAGTAGAATCGGGTGTAGATAAACCTCCGTGAAAACAAACCACTGCATCTAAATCAGCGCCGCTTCTAGCCAATTCCAGTGCAACAGTTCCACCAAAACAATAACCCATTACTCCTAATTTCATTGGATCCACTTTTCTGAATTTCTTTAAAATTTCCAGACCGACAGCAGCACGATCCTGCATAAGTTGCCTGTCTTCATAAAATGGAGAAGCCAATTCTTGAGCTTTTTTTGCCTTATCAGTAATTACACCTTTTCCGTACATATCGATGGCAAATACAACATAACCAAGATTTACCAACTGTTCAGCACGGTCTCTTGCGTATTTATTGTGTCCCCACCATTCATGCACCAAAAGGATACCGGGTCTTTTGGATTTTAACAAATCATCATAAACAAGATAACCTTCCAGTACAACATCGCCGTGTTTATATTCGACGACCTCCTTTTTAATGGCCGCTAGCGAACTAATTGTTATTATTATAAAAAGTGTAAATGAAAAGAAAAACTGCATTTTATGTCTCCTTTCCAATCTGGTTATTCTTTTAAATTATTATCGTCAGATTTATCAAGTTATTTATTATAATTATATAATATTTAACTTATTTTGTTAAACAAGCTATTCCCTGCAATATCTGTTCCGATTTAGAAATTTGATCAGAAGTAAGTATTTAACAGAATTTTTAGTTAATTTATTTTCATAAGAACATGGATGTGTATAAAAATATTACAATAAAGGTTTATTCAAATCTGCGTAATCCATCCCAGGTCATTTTCTTATTTATGGGCAATGGAATAATTTCTTTTGAAAAATCCAATGGAATCCAGGGATCATCTTTTTTATAATTTAAAAGGTAAAACTCACAAGCAGGTGTATCACCCTGACCGATTAATGCGACTAAATTTCCCTCGGGATCTATAGCTAAATCAACAATCATTACCGCATGCCCTTTAACACCCCTTTTAACAATAAAATCTCCTACCTGAACATTTTGTTTTTCAATCACCGAATAGGCATAGTAAAATTGTTGGGTATGCGATTCCGCAAAAACCAAATTAAGAAATTTATTATAATTTTTCTTTGACGAATTGTATTTTTCTGATTTTACCAAATCAAAATTTATTCCCTTGAATTTTGGTCTAAATCCCTTTTCCCAATCAGTCCATTTTAACGATTGTTTGCCAGGTAATGGCAAATTTAATTTTTCCAGTTCCTCTTTATCCCATAGATACTCTGCATAAAATCTGACTAATATATCCATACATTGATCAAATCTTCTTCCTTTAATTTCCCAGTCAATTACAGCAGCAACCGTCGTATCATCTTTGCTTTTAAAAATTTTTCCACGAAAATCGACAACAGGTGATTCTGGTGGTTTTAATTGAAGATTCCGCAACCATTCAGCAAAAGAGTTTTTTCTAATTTCTACTCGATGAAAACCTGCTGGTGGATTAATACACGATAAAATAGTATTTCCTGAGTTTGGTTGACCTATTGAAAATTCAAATAATATAAATTGTATAGTTAAGATAAAATAAAAGACTATTCTAAGATTCATTCTTTTAATGTGATCCAATTATAGTTTTTACATTTCTAATAAAATTTTTCCAACCGGTTCCGTACAATGCACTTTTTTTGAAACGATTTTTAAATCCAATTTCTGAAAGATTGGTCAATTCTGTCAATTTCGGCTTGACGTTTTCAGGTTTGGAATGATATCTTTTTTCATTTGTAATTTGCTGAAACTTATTCCAGGGACACACATCCTGGCAAATATCACAACCGAAAATCCAATTTTCCATTTTATCTTTAAATTCAGCCGGGATGGGTTTATCCCTGTATTCTATCGTCAGGTAAGATATACATTTACTGGCATCAAGCAAATAAGGTTTTACAATCGCATTGGGTGGGCAAGCATCTATGCATGCTGTACAATTTCCGCAAAAATCTTCTATGGGTTTATCGTATTCCAATTCAGTATTTAGAATGATTTCCCCTAAGAATATCCATGATCCGAATTCTTTAGAAATTATATTTGTATGTTTACCCTGCCAGCCAATACCGGATTTCTCTGCCCATAATTTGTCCATGGCTGGCGCTGTATCTACGCAAATTCGTCCATCAATACTTTTATCCAATGATTTTATTTCCAACAATACCTGTTTCAACTTCTTTTTTATGATAGTATGGTAATCTTCACCCCAGGCATATCGTGATATTTTTCCATACTGCGGTGACGAGGAGTGCTTTTGCGGTGAATAATAATTATGTGCTAAAGAAATAACTGATTTAGCGCCCGGAAAAAGCTTTTGAATATCCATTCTTTTTTCTTTATAGTTTTCCATCCATTTCATTTCACCGTGGAAATTTTTATTGAGCCATTTTTCAAGCAATTTAGATTTTGGGAAAGCGACTGCTGCAGATACACCAACTTTATGGAAACCCATATTTAGAATTAGACCTTTAATGGATTCTGTTAGTTCGATTTTGTTCATGTGATTATTTATTAATCAGTTTTGCTGCTAGAAAAGAATTATTAAAGACGAAATTATCTGTAACCATTTCATTCCTCATCCCAAAGAATGTAAACATCATTGTTTTTAACTTTAGTTTGATAGGTTGGAATACGAATATTTTCATTTCCGGTAAATGCCCCATCTTCCAAATTGAACTTCCAACGATGTAAAGGACAAACCACTTTCGATTCACTTATATGACCATCTGCTAAATCTGCACCCTGGTGCGGACAACTGTTGCGAATTGCATAGATATTATTTTTATGTTTAAATAAAGCGATGCTTTTACCGTTTACTCTTATTTTTTTCCCTGATACTCTTGGGACATCATCGACTTCAGCAATCTTAATAAATTTAGCCAACTAAAATCCTAAAGTTTGATTTCTTCTTTTAATGAATACCCTTTGTCAGTTTGTTGCACTGTTCCGGCAACACGGAAGGGATCATGTTCAAAAAATAAAATCCAATTTTCTTTTACTATTTGCGGTAATAAACGCTTTTTTTCTTCAATGGTAATTAATGGATTATTATCATAAGCCATCACCCAGGGGATAGGTATGTGTGATGTTGTTGGGAAAAGATCTGCACAATAAAGTAACGTATTTGATTCATCACTAATTTTTATTAGTTGCATACCCGGCGTATGGCCGTACATAACCATAACCTCAATGCCATCTGCAATTTTTCCAGGGCCATTTATGATATTTAATTTTCCTTGTTGCTCCATTAATAAAAAATTATCAGTAATAAAACTTGCTTTATCTTTTGCCACCGGACTGTTTGCCCAATCCCATTGCTCTAATTGCACATGATGTATGGCATTTGGAAAAGTCAGCTCAATTTCACCATTAATTTGTTTTGTTGTTCCACCGGTGTGATCAAAATGCAAATGTGAAATAATAACGTCTGTTATATCTTCATTTCGTATACCGATGCTATTTAATGTTTTTTCCAAAGTGGTTTGGGAGTGGTCAATTTTATAAATATTTTCTAACTTTTCATGTAATTTTTCACCGACTCCGGTATCAATCAATATATTTTTATCTTTGCCCTTTAACAATAAACAACGTAATGCCAGTTCGATTCTATTCTGCTCATCTGCAGGATTAGTTCTTTGCCAAAGATTTTTGGGAACCACGCCAAACATAGCGCCGCCGTCCAAGGCAAATCGCCCCGTTTCAATTGGTATTATCTCATAGTCATTTATTTTAAACATATTACATCTCACTTCAATATTAAGTGATTTTTATTTAATATTTAAACCTACAATCTCAATAATTACTTTATAAAAATTGTAACAAGTTCAAATTAAAAACATATTTTTATCTGAGTTTAGATAGAACTGAGGTTCTTATCAAAAAATATTTCGGTTAAATCTACAACCGTTTCAAATTCGGGTGTAACACCTTCAAGCGGGTGGCGGATGCCAAAAGTATGCGTACCCCCTTCTATAATTTCCAATTCATTGCCATAACCTTTTAATTTGCCATATATTTCATCTGCTTCGGATACGGGAACGGACTCATCACTTTCTCCATGAACAACCAAAACCGGTACTTCCATACTTTCTGCTGCTTTAAGTATATTTAGCTTCTTACTATTCTTTTTTATATCTGTTAAAAAATCTTTACTTATTCGCATCATTTGATTTGTGCGTTTGTTTTCAATCTCTATATAACCTTCTTTTTCCCACCGTATTAAAACATCTTCCGAATACCTTTCCACCTTAGCTATTGCTGACCATGTTACTACACATTGAATCCTATCGTCTTCACTTGCATACAATAAAACAATACCGCCACCACGGCTATGTCCCAATAATCCAATTTTTTCGCGGTCAATAATATTTGATCCAATTTTCCCTTTTGACACAGCATCTATTACAATTTTTAAATCGTTTAATTCATAACTATATGTATTATTTGCAAACCTGTCCAGTTCAGTGAAATTATTTGGATCCGCTCCAATGCCATTTCTGGAAAAATTAAATGTGATTGTTGCATAACCGTCTTCAGCCAATCCTTCGGCAAGAATCGGAAAAAATCCCCAATCTTTAAATCCCTTAAATCCGTGGCAAATAATAATTACCGGAGCATTTTTGATTCCTTCACGATATCTCAAATCCCCATGAATATTCTCATCCGAAGAATTAATAAGATTGAAACTTTTGCGCATCATAACCTGAATATTCCCCTCTAAAAATATATATTTTAATTATTTTCATTGTTTGATTTAATCAACTAGGTTTTCTGAGTAAAGGTACTCTAAAAAAGATTTATAAACTAACAAATTACGTGGATAATCTAATGCTGTGGCAAGACGTCTCGCCATATTAAGATAAATAACAATTTCGGGAGATTTAAATTTTTCATTTTCTAATAATGATAAAGCTATCGATCCAAATAGTTCATCAACATTGACTTCCGATTTTAATATCTCATTGACAAATGTCATGGTTAATTGAACATCTTTCATACTGATAGATTTCTCAAAATCAGTAATACTACCTTTTGCTGGCTCTATTTCCTGTATTTCTTCGATAGGTGTTTTTTCCAGCTTTGTTTGAATAAACGAAGATAGATATGCCCAAATTTCCTTGTATTTAACAGAGGCAGCTCGATAAATCTGTCTTGCGTGTCCCATTAACAATAGATTTGCTCCGTGCTCACCTGGATCTGAAGCAGCCTTTAATACATATTCTGAATATTTAATTTCTTTTTCTGATGGGGTCAATATTTTTTGTCTGGATTTAAAATTTTCAGAAATTAATAGATTTAATGCATACCAAATCAATTCATCAATCATCTTCCATTCAAATAGTTCAAAAGCTTTACAGATCGAATTAATGATGATAATAGATTCACCTGTGTCTGTATAAGATTTTGCTGCCATTTCCAGCAAAAGATCATTAAAATAAGATTTGGAATCCATTACCATTAACAGCTTTTTAGATATTCTAAATGAGTTTTCTAATTCTCCTTTTTCTATAGACTCCGAAAGTTCTTTTACAACTACTGGAGAATTAGCATCTTCCGGATTGCTTTTAGGTAAGTTTGATTCCGCAGTTGAATAATTAAGTGAACCAAAATATTCTAACGAAGCATCTAAAATAAAATGAGGATCCTCTGGAAATAATCTTATAATAATCTCTGAAATAGCATCTGTAAAAACTATTGCTGAGTTTAGATAATTTTTTATTTCTGATTGTTTACATGATAATTTATAATACGAGCGTAAGATTATTTTATAATCCTTAATGCAGCTTATTATTTCTTTTGATTTAGGCAGGTCTCGGGATTGAATTGAAGTTATTAAATCGTTCGATATAAAATTTTGCGGAGTTGCTATATTAACAAGTTGCATTATTGGGTAATAATATTATTTCGGTAATTTTAAAGAAAATTTAATTCCTTCACAAACTAATTTAAAATATATCTCTGATAATTTATTTCTCGACAAATACTTGATTTATGTTAACAAAATCATCATTTTTTATTATAGTCTTTTTTCAGTAATCCCATAACATAAAAATCATGATATTTGCCATCCCAGTACATGGCTTGTCTTAAAGTACCTTCAATTTCATATCCTGCTTTTTTATACACTTTAATTGCCTTTTCATTTTTTACTGCAACATGTAGCTGAATTCTGTTCAAATTCAAAGTAGTAAAGGCATAATTCGCAAGCAATTCGGTTGCTTCGGTACCAAAACCCTTTGACCTGTTTTCCATATCTGCAATCGCAATATAAAATATTGCCATTCTTCCTACCCAGTCAATTCTATGAAAAGCAGTAATTCCGACATGTTTATCAGGATTTTTACTGCAAATTATAAAGACAATTGTATTTGGATCATCTCGGAATTTATTCCATTTGTCACGGATTGAATCTAAACTAACCGGTAAAGCATAAAAAAGTGTTTCCCTGGCATCAGGATGATTTTCGGTAATAGCAATAATTTTTTCATCGCCCTCTTCCGGTGCACGTAAATAGATTTTATCACCGATAATAAAAGGATTTTTCATTACTTGGTCCTTATTGCAATATTTTATCTGAAATATAACAATATTTTACATCTATTACTGAATATTTTGATAGGTTAATAAAGCGGTGTTCAATAAACATAATTTTTTTTAAGGATTCTAAACTAT
>DAOWAQ010000307.1 GCA_030634505.1 Calditrichia bacterium | reverse complement strand
ATACTTAATAATGGACTTGTCCAAACGGAAATAAGTTCTTTTATCTGGGGCGGTTCAAATAAAACTGTTGGATCTTTAAAAAAAATAAATAATTAAAGTCAAGGGGAATTATAACCATTTAATCAAGCCGACTGCAAAAAGCGCAGTCGACTTTTGGAGTTTTGGTGGTTTAGTCGAAAATAATTTGTAAAATTTACGGAGCTCGCGAATTTTTTTGCGCGGCTTATCATCGCCGTTAGCCGCCAAATATTTTTGTAATACTTATTAAATGAGTTATATTTAGTTTTATTTAGTTAATAAGCTTTAATTAGTAAATGTGATTCATATATTTAACAGGTGGGAGAAAAATATGAAACATATTAAATATAGATTAATGCTGATATTGTTTATCTTGTTGATTAATTTTTCCTGTTCTCAATTGGAAAAATCAAATCAGAATACTCTTCCCGAAGACCAGACAAACCTTGAATTGATTAAGCAACTCCATCAGGATTCGGTATCATATGTTGATCGATTGATTGAGCTCTCTTCAGATAGTATAGAGTTTTACGCTGCCGGGCCGCAAGATCAGCTTCCATGGGCTGGAATCATTCATGGACCTCAAAATCTTAGAGATAATTTTAAGATAGTTTTGGATATAATGGATTATGAAATATTTGATGCCAAAGAATTTATAGCTCAGGGAAAACAAGTTGTTGCAGTAATTTCTGCAAAAGCAACTGCGAGGACAACCGGTAAAACAGTTGAAAGTGATATAGTAAGAATTTATACCTTGAAAAACGGTAAAATTGTTAAGGCAAGAACCTATTACGACACAGCTGCTTATGTCGATGCGATTTCTCTAAACTAGGTCAAGCGACTAACAATTTACTGCACTTGAACGCAAAACGTGCAGAGCTTTAGTCAATTGTTGTGGTTAATAAAATACAATTGTAAAATTTACAGAGCTCGCAATTTTGGTTTTGCGCCAAGTAAGCAATGGACGTTAACATTGACGACAGCATACCAATTGTTTTAATTTACCAAAACAAAAAACTTAAGAAATGAGAAATTGTATTTGTGATTTTCACGTTTAATTGGCTAAATTAATTAAGACATTACGAGTTTGGCTATTCAACAAAAATTAATTTTAAACTTTTAGGGAGGGTAATTTATGAAAATTCTTAAAATTATTCTGATTGTATTAGTTGCAATCATTGCTTTGTTATTAGTCGTGGCTGTTTTTCTGCCTTCAGAAGTAACGGTTGAAAGATCAGCAGTAATTGAAGCGCCGGATTCTGTAGTTTTTGCCTATATTACTGATTTTAATGTGCGTACAGATTGGGATCCATGGTTGGAAATGGATCCGGGCGCCAAGGTAACTTTATATGAAATTCCAAAAGGTGTTGGAGCAGGTTATGCATGGGAAGGTGAAGAAACCGGTTCAGGTAATATGGTAATTGATGAAGTAGTCGAGAACAAATTAGTGAAATCTACAATCACTTTTTTTGAGCCACAATCCGGCGAAGGGAAAATAGAATGGCGCCTGGAACCAGTAGAAAATGGAACAAATTTAACCTGGTCTTTTTACAGCGAAATGGGTTACCCTGTAGAAAGATATTTTGGGTTAATGATGGATGGAATGCTTGGACCTTCACTGGAAAAAGGTATTTCAAATATTAATCATGAAATAATTAATATGCTGATTACGCAGGTATCAGATTCTACTGATATGGCAGAGGAAGAATAGTTTATTATACTGTCCAGAAAGCATTTATTTCGGGCAGTTTTTAAATCAATTTAAAAATTATTACAACCATCGAAATATTATAATGTGTAAGACAAATCATTTATAATATAAATTTTTATGCGAAAATATATTAGGCACCCTGCTGATATTCCCATAAATTATTCAATCAATGATCTTGGAGAAAAAAATAATAAAAATTTAAAAAATATCAGCAACGGAGGAATGTGCTTTCAATCATTAGCTAGTGTAAACAAAGGCACAGTTATAGACATTTCTATTCCCATATTAAAAAGTAAAAGTCATATATCCGGAAAAGTTATTTGGTGCTTGCAAAACAGAGATTCGTATGAAATTGGTATTAAGTTTCTCAGCGAGTCTGATGAATTTATCGCCAGATTGATTGAGCAGATTAGCCATATCAAACATTACCAAATTAAAATACTTAAAACCGAAGGTAGAAAATTAAGCGATAATCAAGCCGCTAAAGAATGGATAGAAAAACACGCTGGAGAATTTTAACATTTAAATTCCTCTTAACAATTATTTAATATTTTTTATTATTTACTCTTAAATTACACTTAAAAAATTAGTACATTTGTACTTTTAAATTAATAGAATGACTAAGGAATTTATATGCCAAAAGAATTGACATTCAAACAAAATGATCCCGGATTACTGGAGCTGATAAAAGAAACTGTTCCTTTTAAAACTTTATCTCTGGAAGAAATAAAAAATTTAATAAAATATCTCAAAAAATATGAATACGATCCGGATGAAATTGTTGTTAACGAAGGTGATATTGGTACTGCTGCTTATATAGTTGACAGTGGCGAGTTCACATTGGATAAAATGGAACGCACCGTTAAGGTATTCAAAAAAGGTGACTTCTTTGGCGAAATTGCACTGATTGATAAAAGGCCGCGTTTGGGTACTGTAAAAGCATTAGATATAGCAACATTATATAGTATTGAAGGTAAATATTTAGAACGCCCTGATTGTATTCCTGCAACAACATCTCTAAAAATAATAAAAGGATTTGCAAGATTGCTGTCATCATATATGCGCGAAGGTTCAGCTCTTTACCGTGAACTTGAGGTTTTATTGATTCAAGATGGAGGATGTGCCCCAGGCTATAATCCGGCTACCGCATTTATATCTGAATACCTGGAAAAAGCAGGGAAAAAAGTATTTATCTGTGCGGAAGGTTTCAAATCATTAATCAGTAACAAGATAGATGATTATCGCTGTCTGATCTATAATTCTGAATTATATAAACAATTTGAACATTTGCCAGGAGTTGTTTTTTCTCCACCTTTACGAGAAGCAAGAGGTGCAAGTTTTCGAAGTGAACGTTTTCCCGAGTTTAAATCAAAAAAATTACAACAGGTGGCTGCAAAAGCTATCCTCAATCGCAATGTTAAAATTATTGTTGGAATCGGGGGTAACGGAACCCTTGCCGGTATTAATGAATTAAGTAATCTACTTCCGGATGACATTAAACTTTTTTTTATACCGGTAACCATCGATAGTGATATTTACGGAACTGATTGTATCGGTGAATTCGCGGGAGTAGAATCAGGGGCAGAAAAAATTCGCTGTTATATGGCTGATGCACGTACTCACGATCGTTTTTATTTTATCGAAATGATGGGAGCCGAAGGTGGTTACCATGCCCTAACCACCAGTCCAGCCCCCCGAATCGTTCGCGCACTTCTTCCTGCAGCGAATTATGATCTAAAAAAGATTGCCAAAGCACT
>DAOWAQ010000338.1 GCA_030634505.1 Calditrichia bacterium | reverse complement strand
TGGGTGTCCAGCCACTGGAGTCTGAAACCTCGGAAAGCAGCAAACTTATCCAGGCTTTTTTAAGCAATTCAGTTAATTCCGAAACGTCTCTCCCAAGTGATTTTGCATAGGCAATCAGCTTTTCGGTTGCTAAAATTATCCCCCTCAGTTCATAACTTAAGGCACGGGTAATTCCATCTGTTTCAATTCCGCTACGCTGTCGCCCCATCCACATATAAGGCCCGCAAACATCCATGTTCCATGTTCCCTCCGGAACATAAGGAGAGTCTTCAATTTTGTAATCTTTATCGTTTTTAAAAATATCCACAAACTCCGACATAGCTACAAACTCAAAGCCTTCTTTTTCTAATTTACGATAATGGTCAATATGCCTTTTTTCCTGTTCAGGAACAAAATAGAAATCAGAACGATAATCTAAAGTATTAAAAACTTCTCCATCATCTAAAAAGCCCCATTCCCATTCTATATTTTTTAATTTTTTTTCACCGATACCAATTATACCGAGAATTGAATCATCGCCATATTTTATATTTACAAGAGGCTGGGAATTTCCCAGATAATATCTATACGGATCGAAACTTGTTACAACCACATCATACTCTCCTTTTAAAGCACTGGCAAGCCCCGGTGAATACTGAATTTCCTGTCCGAAAAATACCCTCGAACGTTTCATCCCGTACTTCTGAAGAATCTCATCTGAAATATCTATGGATTTTTGAAGATCTAAAGCTGGATAAGCGATAAAAAACTGATCGGAATAGTGCGCAATTACCAACTCTATTTGATCGCGTTCCATTAGTTTTTTTAATAATTCTAATACATGTGGAAAATCTTCTGCCATCGATTCAATGGCATAACCCTGAAATTCAAAATTCGCTTTTATATGTGGATTTTTTTCGAAAAACTGCAATGCAGGATAAAGCGATTCACGTACAATCCTGCTTTCAATTTTATAATCTCCAGCTACATACTGAAAATTAAAGTGAAACATTGATATTGCTATCTTTTTCTTTGACTTAGATTCTGCTTGTATTCCAAAAGCAAAAACTAAAAGTATTATACTAATTATTTTCCTAAAATCTAATCTCATAATTTCCGTTTTGATAATTTTTAGTTTTAATAATTATTTTTTGTTTTACTTCATCAAACTCCCAATCTATATCTTTTTGAAGTTCTATACTATCTAACTCAATTTTAACTGGAATTCGCTCAGAATGAATATTCAAAATATGTGGTATTATTGTTCCTGTTAAATTTATATTTAAATTTTCCTTTAATTCATAAGAGATTTCTGTCTTACCTTTCGTATCTGTATGATAATAGATAAATCTATTTTCTTCTTTTGGATATATCAGAATTGTTGTATAACTTTTTGAGTTTTTGGTTCCAATTTTTGTGTAATCTCTCTCAATATTCATCGGAATTATTGCACCATCTTTTATAAATACTGGAAACTCATCCAATGGATAGTCTCTTGTAAAAGCTGTATTTCCGTCTAACAATTCTCTATCATCAAAAAAGTATCTCCATTTTCCTTCTGGTAAATTAACTTCTCTTGTTTTTGAATCGATATATATTGGAGCTACCAAAAAATCGTCGCCAAACATATAATGGTATTTTCCTTCGTTCAACACCGTTTGCAATCTTCTTCCACCATTATGGGCAGTAACAACATAATGATACATATAAGGAATTAATTCAGTATGCAACCAAGAAAATTTTCGAATCACTTCTAGTTCTTCTTCGGTTCTTTTCCACAGTCTTCGTTCACCATGACCACCGTTCATAAACAAGCCACAAAATGTAGAAAATTGAGTCCAGCGCATATATAATTTTGGAGGGATTGTACTTCCAGAAAAACCTGCAACATCAGAACCTATAATGTTGTAGCCCAATTTTGCACTTTTTAAAATACTTTCAATCGCAGATTCAAAACCTTCTATTCCTTCAAGGGCAATATCTACCTTTTCATCTTTATTTTCGGTTATTATATCATTCGTAACCCATTTATGCTCTTGATCACCAACCCAATTAACCGGAGAGGCATCAATTGGAGCAAAACCTTCAGGATGAAATTTACGATCTATAGACCTTGATAGTGTTATAAATTCAGAATTTTGACTTAAACCGTATTTATATTCCTCCCGGTAATAGAAGTCCATATATTTTCTTGTACTCAAAATTCCATCACTTGTATTCTTATAGAAAAGAGGAATCCCTGAAATTTTATTAAAAAACATTGTAGCAGTTCCGTCTAATTTCCAACCATCTATACCAAGATCAAATACATTTTGTTGCATTCCTCTCCACCATTTCATAGCTTCGGGATTAGTATAATCTAAAAATCCTCCATCGCCTTTCCACCAGTTGTCTAAACCTTCTGATTTTGCTAAGAATCCTTTTTCTTTTGCCTCATTATACCAAGATTCAGAATTTTTAATTTTTGTATCATTACTATTACTATTTATCATAGCAGTCATCCACAAAACAATCCTATAATCATCCTTCTTCAATTTATTAAACCATTGTTTAGTATATAAAGAAGTGTCAAGCTCAAAATCATTGTATCTCAAAGACCAGGGACTATCTATTATTATTGTTCTAACTGGTATATCATTTTCTTTGTAACCTTCTAATAATTCATCAACATAAGCGGCAGTATTTACATCATCTTCCCAAAGCCAATTCTCTAATGCCCAAGCTGGTGTAAGAGGTGGATTACCATGGCGTTGTGAGTTAAATGGCACTCCCCAAAAAGGATATAACAGAAAGAAATATGCTATTATCAATAGCAATAAAATAAGTAACAATAAATATTTAATTATTTTTTTCATTATATATATTTTTTGATATCTCATTTTTAGTATTTTTAGTTGAATTACTATTCTCTAAACATCCAGATAAAACAATACTAAATACAATAAATAATACTTTAATCGCGTTTTTCATCCGTTCTATTTGATTATATTTAATCAGTTAACATCATTTTTTGATATTTATCAAATGTATTAGCAATTTTACTTTCAGCAGTAAAATCCCATAAATTTGTATCCAATTCCTGCATCATAAGCATGGTTGTAATCCAACCCTGTGTCCATCCGGTTTCGGTGCTCCAAACACCCCAGCCAAGGTCGGCGTTTGAGCCCCAATATTCCCAGCGATTGTATTCAAAAGCACGGAACCAAACACCGTCTAACTCAGGGCGTGAATCTGAACGAACCTGGATTTTCACCATAAAATCGGACAGTTTGTTAACAGCATTTTTTATTTTTTCATCGCCGGTAACTGCTGCTGCTTCTGTAAGACTTAGAAAAGCAAAATTAGAAGTGTAGAACATATCAGCAACGG
>DAOWAQ010000360.1 GCA_030634505.1 Calditrichia bacterium | reverse complement strand
TTTGAATTCTTTATTCCAATGTAATTTATCTTTATCTGTTATTTCACCGTAAAGTTGTTTTTGAATACGTGCATGATCTTCCAGATATTTTTGCCATTTTTCCTCAAAATATTTACGATGTTCTTCTTTGGATCTAAAATATATAGGAACAGAAAAAAGTTTTTTGCTCGGGCTGTTTTTTTGATTGTCCATAATATCTAATAAAATGTAGTATAGGTTTTATAAAAATCAAACTAAAGACAAAAGAATATATATAAAGTATATGAAATACACAACCATAAAAGAAAAAATTAAGCAACAGGAACTCAGAGGGCCCAAAGAATTTTTCATAAATTAATAATCTTTAAATCACAAATGAAAGTCTTAAAGTCAAAAAGTCTTCTAATGATTTATATGAAGAAATAGTTTGATAAGTGTTTAAAAATTGTTACTTTTCAACTCGTTACAAAAAATATCCAGTAATAAAGTAGTAATCCCCCGATAAAAAAACAGTATCAGGTTTCTGTGATTTTTTTATGAAGCTTGACCGTGAGGATAAGAAATGGCAATTATTAATTCTTTAAATTCAGCCCGGGAAAAATTTGGTGGACTTTTAAATTCTTTTAAAAATAACGCAAAAATTAAAGCATCTTTTGCTGACCAGATATTAGACAACGCGCCAATGGAATTTGCAATAATGGACTTGCAAGGTCATTATTTATATGCAAACGATTTATATATTACAGATGCTGATTTAAGAAAAAAAATTATTGGTAATGATGATAAGTATCTTTTTAATAAACTTGGTATTGGTGCGGAATGTATCGAAGAAAGAATGAATCACTTTCAGGAAGTAATAAAAGACCAAAAGGCAACCAGGTTTATTGAAAAATTATTGTTTACGGAAAGGAATAGTACCCGCTATTACAAACGCCATTTATTTCCATTATTCAAAGATGGTGAAATATCAGGTGTTTGCATTTATGGCAGCGATTTAACTGCTGTTGTGCTGGGACAGAATGAATTGAAGTACATGGCATATCACGACAAAATTACTGACCTGGGAAATAGGGAGGCATTTTTTATTCAATTAGATCAAATCATTACTGATATTCCACGAAACAGGGAAAAACAGGTAACAGCAATATTATTCTGTGATCTGGACAATTTTAAATTAGTAAATGATACCCTGGGGCACAATATTGGTGATAAAGTATTAAAAGAAGTTGCCAGGAGATTGAAAGAAAGTTTAAGAAAAACGGATTTTGTATATCGCTTGGGAGGCGATGAATTTACCGTTATCGGTAAACATTTGAAAAATGAATATGAAGCTGTGAATATTGCTAAAAAAATTATTGATAGTATATCTGAGCCATACCAAATACAAAGCCACACCATAACCTATATAACTGTAAGTATAGGTATTGGAACGCTTCCTAAAGATGGTGACGATAGAGAAACGATTGTTAAAAATGCGGACATGGCTATGTATACAGCCAAGAAAGAAGGAAAAAACCAGTTTCAGTTCTTCTCTAAAGAAATGACACAACAATCCATAAACAGGCTAAAAATTGAAAATAATTTACAGGTGATGGTGAAAAACAGAATTTTCGAAAATGAATGTGAAGTCCTATATCAACCTATAATTGAACTAACGAGTCCTAACGTATATAAAATGGTTGGTTCGGAGGCATTGTTAAGGTGGAATAATCCTCAAATCGGCAAAATATCTCCTGAAATATTTATACCGATTGCAGAAGAAACAAATTTAATTTCTCCCATTGGCGATTGGGTATTGCAAAAAGCGTGTAAGGATTTAAAACCTTTAATTAAAGATGCGAATAAATCTTTTTATGTATCGATAAACTTATCTACACGGCAGTTGAAATCTATTGATATACTGGCAAAAATTGTGAAAACCGTTAAAGATATCGGTGTTAACCCTGCAAATATTCAGCTTGAAATTACTGAAACCGGTTATGTAGAAGAGCAATCTGATATTTTAAAAGTTCTGGATGATTTAAAGAATAAAGGATTCAAGATTGCTATTGATGATTTTGGAACCGGGTATGCTTCACTTACATATTTACAAAAAATTCCGGCGACGGCGTTGAAGATTGATAAATCTTTTGTATCAAATTTAAATGTTAGTTCCGATGATAATCAATTGGTAAAATCGATGATTAACCTGGGAAGAGATTTAAAAAAAGATGTGATTGCGGAAGGTGTTGAAACTGAAGATCATCTAAAATTTCTGCAAGATAATAAATGTACTAAATATCAGGGATTCCTGTTCAGCAAACCCGTTGACATTAAGAAACTTAAAATTCTGATGAAGAAGGAAAGTATATATTAATTAATATCTATTTTTTTCCATTATTATCAATAAATTAAATTGGCACTTAAACATAAAGTTATTTATAAAAGTGGGTAAAATACCCCGGGGTTGCCGCGTTTTGTAATTTCCGCAATCTTTTAGCGGTCCAAAGGACTCCTATGGAGGAATCTAATTATGGATTCCGGATATTCTTCTAAAACAGAATTCCGGAATGACACTTCTAGTGATACCTCGCAGCTTGTCCCATAGGGATTCCCTACGGGATGGCGGGGTTATTCATTAAAATAGTGTTGTTTGATTTATAATAACTGTATTGTCTATATTTCTAAATCATGTTCAAAGTTATTACAATAGTATTATTCTTTATTTTATTGCAAAATATCTCTGCGCAGAAAATTTCGCTGGAAGAGGACATATCTGATGGTTACTTGGACGACTATTCAAAAATCGAAGCGGCGTTTATCCTTTCCGGGGTAACCCATACCGACAGCCTGCCACGCTACTTAAAATGGTATGATCAACTGCTTGATAAAATTAAATCTTTTTCTTTTGATACCAATGATCCCATCGGTTCGGCGCAAACAGTGTTTATTTACCTGCATAATTCATGGCTTAATACCTATGCCAAGGAATCTACAACTCTGGCGGATATAACTGCTAATAAAGAATACAACTGTGTCGCTGCCACTATATTATATAACATAATCTGTGAAGATCTGCAATGGTCCTGTGAGGCATTTGAAACGCCAACCCATGTTTATACGATTTTAAATAATTTCCGGCAAAAAGTGATTGTGGAAAATACCAATCACTTGGGTTTTAATATTATGAAAAATTTGAAAGCTTATTCCAAATACCTGGCGCAGTATTAT
>DAOWAQ010000114.1 GCA_030634505.1 Calditrichia bacterium | reverse complement strand
CTCATCAAACTCATATTTTAGCTCATTTTGTTTATCAATAGAATAAGGATCATACATTTTCCAGAAGGAATCATTATATGATATTCTTTCTTGTTCTGAATACAAGTTATTAAACACTTCTAATGAATCTGGATGGAGAAGATACCTTAAGGCAAATGATGATGAATCATCTATCGCCCATTTAGATAAATCGTCATTCTCATTCGTTAGTTTGTCATAAGTATACTTTCCAACTGTTAAAACTAATACCGATACCATCACTACTTCTATCCAATTAGATTCTTCTTCCTTATTGAAAGTAAAAGCATAAGCTTCTTTAGGGAAAATTAAATTGTATATTAATATTGTAGTTGTAAATAGCATTATTTTAAAATTCTTGATTTGTATAATTCCTTTCAATTTAAAGTCCTTTGTTTTTTATTAAAATGAGTAGGAGCCCAACATAATATTAGACTGCAAGACAGTTAAAAAATTTATTTCTAATATTAGACATTTGTTTCTATTAATAGACATAAAAATTGAAAATGTCTAATATTAGACAGCAAAATCATTTTATTTTTATTGGTTTTTTTTAATACGTGCTATTAATTTTTTTATAATCAATCCAAAAATTCTCAAGACATTTTTATAACATAATAAGTTACTAAGGTAGCCTTCATAACTCCGTAACTTATTTTCATAACTTCTTAAGATATTTTTGTAACCCTTGAAGTTACTGTTTATAACTCCTTAAGTTACGATTCTAACTTACTAAGTAATTTTAATTAATATAGAATCAGCGGTTACCACCGCGACCTGCTCTGCCAGCCCCACTAAATTTCCCTTTGTCGCCATGATATCCGCCACCGCCACCCGAATATCCTCCACGGTTACCGCCGGGTCCTCCTCTTCCACCACCCTGATGACCACGTCTTTCGGCTCTGGGTCGAGCTTCGCTCACGTTAACTGTGGCGTCTTTTATTTCTTTGCCATTAAGACCTTCAATAGCAGCCTTGGCTTCATCTGTATCCGGCATGTCAATAAAACCAAATCCTTTTGATCGGCCACTATAATTATCTATTATAATTTTGACCGATTCAACCTGACCAAATTCCGTAAACGCTTGCTTCAAGTCTTCTTCACTAATTTCCTGTGATAAACCACCTGCATAGATTCTCATGAGAATTTCCTTTAATAATAATGGTTTTGTTTTTACTTAAAAAATATTTTTATAATTTCAAGAAACATAACAACTAGTGATAAAATTAGATTATGATTCTACAAAAAGCAAAAAATTAGACCAAATTAACAATTGAGGATAAATATTTAATTTTTTCCACTGTCTTTTTTTAATAAGGCTTTTTGCTGCTTGAGGTATTTTTTAATTCTATCATTACGATCTTTAGCTTTAATTTTATGCTCAAAATATTCATTTGATGCGCGACTAATAAATTCATCATAATATTTGACCGCTTCTTTAAATCCACGTCTTTTGTCGTATAAACTGGCTAATTGATAATAAGTCCAGATATTCTCCGGTTCGCTGCGAATCGCCTTTTTATAATATTCAGTCGCTTTATTATAATCCTTTAGTTCTTTAAATACTTCTGCTAGAGTAAAAAATACCCTTAGCTCTGTGTCGCCAAATGCTAGCGATTGAATAAAATCTTCCTTAGCCTTTGCAAATTCTTTTTTATCTTTATAAATCAGTCCTCGATTATAATAAGCTTTGCCAATACGTGGTTTTAGTTTTATTGCCTTATCTAAATCCAAAATTGCTAAATCAAAATTGTTCATAGATTTATTAACAATACCACGATTTAGAAATGGTTCAAACCAGCGATCATCCGCTTTTATTGATAGGTTTAATGCTTCGAGGGCAGTGCCCAAATTATTTTGTTCCATATAAACAGTAGCAATATTATTAAGCAATGAACTGTTTTCCAATGAACGAATAGATGTTGAATCCGCAGAATATGCCGATTTAAAATCCTGCAGAGCTCTGTTTATTTCTTTCATATTATTATAAATATAAGCACGCTTTATGTGTACAGCAGCATATTCAGGATTAAGTTCCAGTGCTTTGTTAAAATCACTTAATGCTTGCATTTCATATTTATTATTGAAATAAAGTTTACCCCTATTAAAATAACACATCGCTAATTTTGGCGCTAGTTGAATTGCAGTTGAAAAATCTGATAGAGCCCATTCATATTTATTTAAACCAGTGAAATAGCTGCCACGTAATAAAAAAAATGGCAGATAACTATCCTCTTCACTAAAGGCACGATTAAGATAAAATAATACTTGATCCAGATTAGCAGAATTATTTCGTGCATTAATCCCTTCAAAAAAAAATATAGCGGCATTAATCGAAATTTTCATTTGTATGGCGTCAACACATATTTCTCGTAATAAATACGCTTCTTGATGACCCGGAAATTTAGCTATCATTTTGTCAAACACCACTAATGCATTGGCAAAATCTCCTTCTGCAGCATCTTCAATAGCATGAAAATACAAAGGATGAATTTCATCATAGTCTGATGATTTTAGATTTTGCGAATGACTTACACTTACAAAAAATACAATCAAAAATATTAAATATTTAGGAATCATAGTTTTGAAATTTATCCTAAATATAGTCATCTTAAATTTAAATAGAAACTTAAGATAATTATTTAATGATAATTTAAATGCAAAAAATGAATGAGATATTGTTTCCTTAATAAGGGGGACAACATGGGTTGTGTTTTTAGAAATTTTTTTTCGTATTTTGTATAACATCCCCCTAACCCCCTTTAAAAGGAGGAATTTTATTAACCTATTTTACTTATGGAGCACTTAACAAATCAGGTTTTGCTGAACTGGTACCAAACAGATATACTCCCCAAAATACCCACCAGGCTCTTATTTTTGACATACCATCTTCCAGACAAATTTCCCTTAATATTTCATCCGAACGTTTTCGCTGATCTTCATTTATCTTTTCTTCCCGGATGAGCTGGTATAATGCATCGTGTACAAGTGAGCCTCTCATAAAATTTTTTGTATCAATCGTCGGTCCGCTGGGACCGTCCCAGGCATATCCTTTTCGTATTGTAAGCAGACCCTCTTGTGTAATTTTAACATAACCCAAATCGCAGGGATCTTCAACTTTTATTTCTGCTTTATATTCATAATCCCCATGCAGATTATATTTGTATTTTCTGCGTTTTTTATAGTATATCATTTTATTGCTCCTAAAATATTTATACTATTATTTAAATTTTTTCCATTATTAAGGTAATAATGCCAGAGCATTCGTGCTGCTACAGCCCGCCATGGTTTCCAATTATCACTGATCTCTTCTATTTCTTCATGTTTGGGACGGGTATCGAGATTTTTAATTTTTTGTATAGCTACTGCCAGGGCAATATCACCGGTGGGCCAAACATCGGGCCGTTTTAAAACCATCAATAAATATATATCAGCAGTCCAGATTCCAATGCCTTTTGTTTTCATTAATTCCGATCTTACAGATTCATCATCCAACTTCCACAATGCTGTTAAATCCAGCGTTCCATCCATAATCGCATTTGCCAGATTCTGACCATAACTTGTCTTTTGTCGACTAAATCCAAACGACTTCAAGTCAGAATCCGTAAATTGCATAAATTTTTGTGGTGAAAGCGGATTAGCATTTGCAATTAATTTGTCATAGGCAGCTTTGGCGGAATGTAAAGAAACCTGCTGTTCCAGTATAATGCGAATAAGTGTATGAAAACCTTCTTCGCGATCCCAGATAGGAGGGGGACCAAACTTATTAACAATATGCTTTAAATCGACATCACGATTTGCAAGGATATTTACGGTATGTAGCAATGAATTATTATTAAGAGATTTATTTCTATTCAACATAATCACAGTAAATTTATTGGAATTTTATTTGTCTTTTTAATATTTCTTAGTATTCAAATGTTTCATAATGGATAACATTTTCTTCAAAATCTAAAAGGTATTGTTTGTCTTCCGGATAATATCTTGCTTTTTTATAATCTTTTCCTGCAAACTTGATTATGCTTTCGAATGAATCCCATTCAGTTACTGTCATAAAATGACAAATTTTACCGTCGATTCTTCTTAAGATTTTCGCCGATATATTGCCTTCAATTGCTTTGTAATCTTTTATCCCGGTTTCTTCGACATAGTTTAAATATTCATCAGAATGCTCTGCTTTTGTTTTACCATGCCACATTCTTGTAATCATATCTGTCCTTTCTTTATATATTACCTCTATATCATTTTATTCTGCTTCTTCTAAAATTTGATCTTGATCTAGATTAAAATACAAATCAATAAACTTGTAAATAAAATTATTGCGAAAACGAGCATTTTGCAAGGTAACTATACCTATTTTATACTTGGGTAAAAAAGCCAATTGAGAGAAATAACCCTGCACTCCGCCACTATGGAAAATCATTTTATAACCGGCATAGTCGAATATCCGGAATCCCATACCATAAGCAGCATATTGTAATCTATTATTCGATCCAAATCTTCTTCTCTCGCGCGGTGTATTAACCATTGGCTTGCTAACTTCTTCAATAATATCTGTCGAAATAATATCAGGTGCGCCTCCCAACAAACCTCTCAACCAGTACGCCATATCATAAATACTGGCATTGATGCCCGCTGCCGGCGGCACATTATAATAGGATTCTCGCACCTCAGTTGGTTTCCAATGTCCATTTAATTTGATATGGGGATATGTACGATTCTTTGCATCAATTAATTCGATTTTACTAAAAGACACATCATTCATACCCAGAGGTTGAATTAAACTTTCATTTAACAAATCAGTATATTTTTTATTTGTTGCTGATTGTATTATTTCACCGATAAGGCTATACACTGTGTTTTGGTATCCATAGTGCTCACCCATGGGACCAATCACATTAACTTCATTTAATCTTTTTATGATTGTATCAAATGACAGGTTAGCTTCAATCAAATTATCATAAGCATGGGGCACTAAACCGGAAGTATGACTTAAAATATGGCGGATGGCTAATTCTTTTGTGGCTGTAGAGTCTTTCAGTGTAAAATCCGGCAAATATTTTATAACCTTGTCATCCCAGTTGAGAACCCCGTTTTTCACCAACAGACCGGCTAATACGGAAGCGAATCCTTTTGATACCGAAGCGATACGGAAAACACTGTGAATACCTATGGAATCCTTTTCACCCACTTTTTTAACACCAAAACCTTTTATGTACTCAACCTGGTTATTGACAACAATAGCAATCGCAACACCCGGCACTTCTCTTTCCTTTATAAAATCTTCTAAGTAGGCGTCATATTCACTTAAAATGCTATCAAGTTTAGTATACCTGATTTCAGAAGAGAATCCTTTTTGATGAGTTACACTTAATAATATTATAGTGATTAAAATAAATTTGTAAAATTGTTGCAAAACCATAGGGGATAATTTAATGAATTCTATTGCATTTTACATTTGAATGTAAAAATTTACTTTATGTTTATAATCAGATTTGGAGCAAATTTACATTATCTGAAAACATCAATCGTCTCCACCTATCTCTAAATCATCTCTTAACATTAAAGCAGAACAGGCGCTGGCTAAAATTAACCATTGATCAGAATTTAATTTATTGCTTAGCTTAAACTATTGCTCAATACTGAACTGAATCCAATCCTCAATTTTGTTAATATAATTTTCCTTACCCATCTTGGATGGTACATTAGTGTGATGTGCATTTTGGACGAGTACTAATTCCTTTGGATTTGGAGCAGCAGTGTAGATTACTTTTCCATTATCGCGAAAACGTACAAAATTATCATCTTCTCCGTGAAAAAGCATAAAAGGGGTATTTATTTTTTTTATGTTTTCAACGTTATCAAACTTTCCATCCATAAGCCAGCGCGGTGGAATATCGAGGATCAAACTTCCCTGTATTAGTGAATTTGCTGAGGCAAAAGGAGCTTCAGAAAAAAGACATAACGGATCTTTGATATTTGCAGCAAGATACATGGAACCGACATTTCCCAAAGAGTATCCATAAAAACAAAGGGAGTCGGAATCGTACTCGGGACGACTCTCAACGTATTCAAGTGCGGTTTCACTATCAGCATATATACCTGCTTCAGATGATTCCCCTTCCGATTTTCCATATCCCCGGTAATCAAATATGAAAACATTTATACCCAATTCGTGAAGAAGCATCACTCTATCCCAGTATTCATCAATATTGTGTTTATTGCCGTGGCAGTAGAGGATTGTAATACCAGGGCGCCCACCATTAGAGGAAACCCAGATGCCATAAATCTTATTACCGTCACTATCAAGCGCTACTTCTTCTATAAGAGTGTCCGGAATTGTATTTCCCGGTAGTTTATATTCATTAACTTTTTCCGGATTAAAAAGATTACTGTCCAATTCACAGGATGTCAGAATTAATAGAAAAAATATTAGATTTAATATTTTGTATTTCATTTTAGAACCTCTTCTCAAGTGTTAACATTAAAGAGACAGCGCCGTATCCGCCGATGGTAATATATTCAACCGCCAGCTG